>CAMAWK010000178.1 GCA_945861915.1 Flavobacterium psychrophilum
GCCTTCGAGTTTTGAATGACCGCTCTTAATCTTGAATTGGCTTCTGGATTTGGACCTCCTTCTTTCACCGCCATTACGATGTCTTTCCCAATTCTAGTAAAAGCTTTGGCCATCGCTGACCAACGTTTCATTTTTCTTCCTTTTCTGAACTCAAACGCTCTTCCCATTTCTAATTTTTTATTTTGAACTGCAAAAATACAGTTATTAATTATTTTACCAAATGATTTTATTTCTTATAAAAAGGCAATTGAACCACTTTAGCCAAAACATCATTTTTTCGAATTCGTATAAAAATATCACTTCCAATAGCGGTATTTTCTGAAGTTACATAACCTAATCCAATTCCTTTATTTAGTGAAGGCGACATGGTTCCTGAGGTTACAATTCCAATTTGATTTCCCGACGCATCAACAATTTCATAATCATGACGAGGCACAGCACGTTCTTGCATTTCAAAAGCGACTAATTTTTTAGCAACCCCCGTTTCTTTTTGCTTTTTTAAATTTTCAGAATTGGTGAATTCTTTGGTGAATTTAGTAATCCATCCTAAACCGGCTTCGATTGGTGAAGTTTGGTCGTTGATGTCATTTCCGTACAAACAAAAACCCATTTCCAATCGCAAAGTGTCACGCGCCGCCAAACCAATCGGTTTGATGCCAAAACTAGCTCCCGCTTCGAAGGCTTTGTTCCAAATTTGTTCTACTTCGGTATTTTTGCAATAAATTTCAAAACCTCCCGAACCAGTATAACCAGTTGCTGAAATAATAACATATTCGATTCCTGCAAAATCACCCACCACAAAATTATAATACGGAATAGATGATAAATCAACTGAAGTCAAGGATTGCATAGCTTCTACCGCTTTTGGACCTTGAATGGCTAAAAGAGAATAATCATCAGATAAATTTTTCATTTCTACATCCATATCATTCTGAGACACAATCCAATCCCAGTCTTTGTCAATATTAGAAGCATTTACAACCAATAAATACTGCTCTTCCTTTAATTTATATACCAATAAATCATCTACAATTCCGCCATCATTATTGGGTAAGCAAGAATATTGTGCTCTACCAATCGTCAAAGTCGAAGCATCATTTGAAGTTACTTTTTGAATCAAAGCCAACGCATTAGGACCCGACAACAAAAATTCTCCCATATGGGAAACATCAAAAACACCCACGCTAGTGCGAACTGTTTCGTGTTCGGCATTCACGCCTTCATAAGTAATGGGCATATTGTAACCTGCAAACGGAAGCATTTTTGCTCCTAAACTTTCGTGAATATGCGTTAATGCTGTATTTTTCATAGAATATGGAATGAATTTTTAAGTGGCAAATTTATTCTTTTTTTATGGGGTTGCAAAGGCTGAAAATGGTTATTGATAAATTAAAGAGTCTTTCTTTTAAACAACTTTTTAAAAACACTAACCAATCCTAAAACAATGAATCCAATACCAAGTCCGAATCCAAATTCTTTTATAATAGCTGGTAACTCAGGAAATAAATGATGCAGTAAGTCAATATTGTGAACAAAAATTCCTCCAGCGACTAAAATAAGCGCAATGGTTCCTATGAAAGCTAAACTCTTTATTACTTTAGGTAAAGCTTGTACGAGTATATTTCCGATTATTCTTGAAAAACTAGTAGGGTTTTTACTCAATGCAATCAGTTTGTAACCCAATTCATCCATTCGGACAATTAGGGCTACAATACCATAAACGCCCACCGTTGCTAGAATTGCAATGATTGAAACGACTGCAATTTGTATCGAAAGTGGTTTTTCAATCACTGTGCCCAATGCAATTATGACAATTTCTACCGACAAAATAAAATCAGTTACAATGGCCGATTTGATTTTCTCTTTTTCGACAGTCAAAACTTCAGTTTCTGAAAACTCTTTGTTGATTGCCTTGTTTTCCTTTGGATGATGTGGAAAAAAGTATTCATGTATTTTTTCAGCTCCTTCATAAGCCAAAAACAGTCCGCCCAATACCAAAATGATGATAATCGCTAACGGAAAAAAGGCACTGAGCAAAAATGCAATGGGCAAAATGATTACTTTGTTCAAAAAAGAACCTTTGGCAATCGCCCACAAAACTGGAATTTCTCTTGATGAATGAAAGCCAGACGCTTTCTCGGCATTGACGGCTAAATCATCTCCCAAAATCCCCGCTGTTTTCTTGGTTGCCACTTTACTCATTACCGCCACATCATCCATAATGGCCGCGATATCATCTAATAGTACAAAAAACCCTGATGCCATAGTATTGAATATTTTTTTGGACGAAGGTACTGATTATTGTTTTTATTTCTTGTTTGTTTCTTCGATCAGAATTTCAGTTTTTGGTTGAACTTTTTTGTTTTCAAGCACAGAAAAAGTATTGAATTTAAAAACACAAAAAGTCCCAAAGTTTAGTTTGAGGAATATGGGATTGAAATTTTATTGCGCTGCTCTGCGAAGTCTCCAGACTTAGTAGTTATTAAAATTTGCGACAAACACAAACCTAAATACACTGTACTAAAGTTGTAGTTGTATATAGTTGTGGGCACGAAGTCGGGAGACTTCTCACAGCAAACCTGCTTTTATGGAACGCTTCGAAGAGCTTTTAGATTTGCTTAATAAATTATTCATAATTTTTTTTTAATATTTTCGATAACTACTCAATCGTAACAAAGAGATTTAGTACATTTCCAAACATTGGAATAAATATTAATAAATTCATAAATAATAGCTAGTTATTTACTAATAGAATAACTCTCTACAATTACTTCACCAACATTGTACATCAATTTTTTCTTTTGCCACTCATAAGGCAAACTAATCCTACAACGGCTATATCTTGTTGTTATTGGCATATTGGGAATTTGGTATTGTGATAACAATTCATCATTCACCATAATTTTTACAGTATTTAATTCATCTTTTGAAATGGTTATTTCATTCCAACCTCCTTCTATCCAAGATTTAGCTTTGCCTTTTTTTGAATAGAATCGACTTTTCTCACAATTATAACAAGAACCGCCTATTTCAAAACTTCCATTATCTTCAATTTTCAAAACCGAATAATCTTCACCATTTGGAAAAGAATATTGAGAGCTAAACTCAAGTGGCATATTCTTTGGTCCAGAAACTCTTTTGACCCAAAATTTCCAGGCTCTACTGAATTCATATTTTCCTCCTGGTTCTGTACAAGAAAAGAATTCTGACTCTTTTAGTAATTTTTTGAAAAAATGTAAGTGATATTCCATCGTTCAAACTATCTGCAACATGTATGTATCCAGTTTTTTCATTGTAAATTTTCCCATTCATTTGATCCCAAGATATATTTCCTTTTCCGCTAAAGTTATCCGAGTAGCGTTGCATTTCAACTGGATATTCTGGGGTATGATGTTTTATTTCGCTCATGTCGGAGCAAAATCTTTTAGCACTTGAACTTGCTGGTCTGAAGCGACAATATCCGTCAATCCATATCTGTCCACTAGAATTCATTCCCTTTTTTGGTTTACTATAATCTGTGGGGATTTCATATTTAGTTGAAGCAGAAGGAATTTCATTTGTCTTTGCTTTCATCCGATCAATTTTATATTGCTCGGCATTAAAATATTGACCGCCACCATATTTTTCAACCATACCGGCTTGAGAATAGACCGTACTGATTACACCTAAAAAAAAGACTAGACTAGTAATAAATAATAATTTACGCATAATAAAAATAATTAAAATTAATAACAAGAATTTCTTACAAACAAAGCATATATAAAAAAAATATATAAAATTCTAAAAAAAAAGCACACCAATCTCTTAACTGATGCTTATCTATGTCATTGCGAGGAATGAAGCAATCTCGTTAGTAGCTCAACTTGTCTAATCTTGTTAGTGTGATTGCTTCGTGCCTCGCAATGACAAAATTATACAATTAATGAACCAACTCAGTCTGATTTCTAAACACCAACTTCCCATCAAAAGCATCAATCAAAACGATGCTGTCGGTAGTAATGGTTCCAGCCAAAATCTCCTTAGACAATTGGTTGAGAACGTCTCTTTGAATTACTCGTTTTACGGGTCGGGCACCAAATTGCGGATCATAGCCTTTCTCAGAAAGATAGTTAATCGCTTCCGATGTAGCATCCAAAGTAATGCCTTGAAGTGCCAGCATTTTTTTGACACTTTTCAGTTGAAAGCCTACGATTTGAGCAATATTCGCATTAGTCAAAGGGGTAAATAGTATGATTTCGTCGATACGATTGATAAATTCAGGGCGAACGGTTTGTTTCAATAAACCCAAAACTTCCACTTTGGCAGCTTCGGTGGCGGCATCGACGCTTCCCTTGAGATTTTCAAACTTTTCCTGTATAATCTGGCTTCCCATATTGGAAGTCATAATGATAATCGTGTTTTTGAAATCGGCCAAGCGTCCTTTGTTGTCCGTCAAACGGCCTTCGTCTAAAACTTGCAACAAGATGTTGAAAGTATCGGGATGTGCTTTCTCAATCTCGTCCAACAAAATCACAGAATAGGGTTTTCTACGCACGGCTTCGGTCAATTGGCCGCCTTCGTCATAACCCACATATCCCGGAGGCGCACCAACTAGGCGGCTCACGCTGTGGCGTTCTTGGTATTCGCTCATATCAATTCGGGTCATGGCGTTTTCATCATCGAATAAATATTCGGCTAAGGCTTTGGCCAATTCGGTTTTTCCAACTCCTGTTGTTCCCAAGAAAAGGAATGTTCCCACAGGTTTTTTCATATCCTGCAA
>CAMAWK010000179.1 GCA_945861915.1 Flavobacterium psychrophilum
AAAATGGTTAAATCGACATGTTGACCACGTATCATTCCGAAACTCATTGCCGAATCAAAGAAAGAAGCTCCAGCCAAAGTGGTAATAGTTTGTTTGCCTGCATTGATTAAATCCGCGTCTTCTTCACCCTCAAAAGGGAAAGGACCCATCCCCAAAACACCATTTTCAGATTGAAATTCTACGTCAATTCCTTCGGGGATATAGTTGGCTACCAAAGTCGGAATACCAATACCCAAATTAACAAAGTAATTGTGCTTGACTTCCTGAGCGATGCGTTTGGCAATTTGTTCTTTGGTTAAAGGCATAATTTTATTTTTGAAACATATAAGTCAGATAAGTTTCCATCGCAATATAATGGTTTTTTGAACTATATAAGGAATTTAAGGTTATTTAAGTTTTCTTTTCAAACTGAATATTGCATTTTTTTTAAACCCTTAAAGAATTAAGGGACATTAAGTTAAAATTAAAAAAGTTTTCCTCTGCTAAAAATATATAAAGCCAAATGCAAATTACTGCAAAATATCAAAATCTCATTTAAGTAATAGGTTGATTGTTTGTCAATGGGGACTATACTTTTCATATTTTAAAGAAGTGTTTTTTACTATAAAATTAAGAGCTTCTTTTGCATTTTCTATGTTAGTTAATGTCAAAAATTTTACTCTGTTTCTGTGGTCTTGGCTTAGCAGATTTAATGTATAACATTGTATTGAAACATTTAAATCTGGCTCCCACTTATGAAAATCTTCAATGTCATAAGAATAATTATAGTTTGTTGATAATTTTCCATTGAGCAGAGAAAAGCTTTTAAAATCTGTTGATATTGGTTTTTTGAAGATTAATTTTTCTAATAAAAAAACACCTGTAAATAATTTTTTTTGCTCTACAACTAATCCCTTCTTTGTGAATAGAATCATAAAGAAAAATAGAATTAATATAAAAAGAATCAATTTTACAATAACAAGTTCTTGAAGAGGAATAGAATTTAACATTCCTAAAAACACCATTAAAATGATAAAAGTCAAAATAATTAAATTTTGAAATTGTCTAAAGTCAAGATTTCGTTCGAGAATGATTTTCACAATAATAATATTCAATTTATTTCATTTTGGCGCTAACTAATCTCTTATCCTCACCGTTCTCTTCTCAATCCTTTTCTCGTATTTCTCTCCTTGAAAAATGCGTTGCACGAAGATTCCGGGAGTATGAATTTGGTTGGGATCAAGGGTTCCAGCTTCGACTAATTCTTCGACTTCGGCTATGGTAATTTTGGCGGCTCCCGCCATACAGGGGTTGAAATTTCGAGCAGTTCCTTTGAAGATGAGGTTGCCTGCTGTGTCGCCTTTCCAAGCTTTGACAATGGCAAAATCGGCTTTGAAAGCCAATTCCATGAGGTGCATTTTTCCGTTGAATTCTCGAGTTTCTTTGCCAAAAGCGACTTCAGTTCCAAATCCAGCTGGTGTGAAAAAAGCCGGAATCCCTGCTTGTGCAGCTCGACAACGTTCCGCTAATGTTCCTTGTGGTATGAGTTCAACTTTGAGTTCGCCTGAAAGCATTTGGCGTTCGAATTCGGCATTTTCTCCTACATAGGAAGAAATCATTTTTTTGATTTGGTGTTTTTGCAAAAGCAAACCCAATCCAAAATCATCGACACCTGCATTGTTGGAAATACAAGTCAGATTTTTGGTTGCTTTTTTGACCAATTCGGCAATAGCATTTTCAGGAATGCCACACAATCCAAAACCTCCCAACATCAAAGTCATTCCGTCTTCGATTCCTCGGAGTGCTTCTTGTACATTTTTTACAGTTTTGTTGATCATATTGGGATTTATTTTAACACGAATAGCACGAATTAACACAAATTCTAGCTAAAAAATCGATCTAAACAGACGAAACTTTAGAAAAAAAAGCTAAAATAGTCTGTCATAAAATGGACGAAGTAATCACATTATTACAATTAAAAAAAGAGTTACAAAATAGGATTGCTTCGTTCCTCGCAATGACTATTACAACTCAAATTCCTCTGTGTCTTGTTCTACAGCTGTGGTGTCTTTTACGACAGCTGGACGGCTGTAACAATCTACTTTTATCGAAAGATTAGACGGTCTATCAAAGGATTCTTTAGACACTTTTAGGGTTGTATCTTCGTAACATTTTTTCATAAAATAAGCCCAAACAGGTAATGCTGCTGTGGCTCCTTGTCCGTAAGTCAAGCTTTTGAATCTTGCGGAACGGTCTTCACAACCTACCCAAACACCCGTAACTAAATTGGGTACCATTCCCATAAACCAACCATCGGATTGGTTTTGTGTGGTTCCAGTTTTTCCAGCAATAGGGTTTTTAAATAAATACGGATAGCCTGTCCAGCGATTGTCTCCGCTACCGCCACCTTCGGTTCTTAATCTTGCTCCTGAACCACTTTCGGTTACACCTTCGAGCAATTTGATAACCGCAAACGCAATATCTTTATTCAATACATCATGCGACTCCGGAATGGGTTCGTAGATTACTACACCACTTTTGTCTTCGATTCGGGTGATAAATTGCGGTTTTACATACACACCTTGATTGGCAAAACTGCCATAAGCCGCCACCATATCTTGAACGGTAATATCAACTGCACCAAGGGAAATCGATGGTTGCGTTGGAATATCTGATTTAACCCCTAGTTTATGAGTTAATTCAATCACCGCTTCGGGACTGGTTTTGTCTATTAATTTCGCCGAAACGGTATTAATAGAATTAGCTAATCCTTGTTTTAAAGTGACCATACCGCGATATCTATTGTCGGAATTTCTAGGTTCCCAATCTTCTGTAACATGATGACGCCCTTTTCGAATCATAAAAGGTCCATCAACAATGGTGTCACAAGGCGACATTCCTAACTGTTCGATAGCTGTTGCGTACACAAAAGGTTTGAATGTAGAGCCCACTTGTCTAGCACCTTGACCTACGTGATCGTACTGAAAATATTTGTAATTAATCCCTCCAACCCAGGCTTTTATACTTCCTGTCTGTGGTTCCATAGCCATTAAACCTGATTGCAAAAAGTGTTTGTAATATCGAATGGAATCTAAAGGAGTCATAATGGTATCTCTTTCACCTTTCCAGGTAAAGACTTTCATTTTTGTTTTTTGGCTGAAAGAAGCTATGATTTCGTCTTCACTTTTTTCCATTTCGGTCATGACTGTCCAGCGATACGAGGCTTTCATGGCTTGTTTTAGAATACGCTGCGTTTCGGTATCTGAAATATTTACAAATGGCGCATTTTTATTGGTTTTGGCTTCAATAAAAAATTGTTCTTGTAGGTTTTCCATGTGTTTTTCCACCGCTTCTTCTGCATACAATTGCATTTTAGAATCGATGGTGGTGTATATTTTTAATCCATCTTTGTAGATATTATAGTCAGAACCGTCAGGTTTTTTGTTCTCTTCCATCCATTTTTTCATGTAATCTCTCAAGTATTCTCTGAAATAAGTGGCGGTTCCTTCTCGGTGACTTTCGAGTTTGAAATTCAATTTGATAGGCAAACTCTGTAGTTTTACTTTCTGGGCATTGGTAATAATTTTGCCTTTTTCCATTTGCAAAAGCACTACATTTCTTCGGTTTTTTACTCCTTGTGCGTTTTTGACAGGGTTGTACAATCCGGAGTTTTTAAACATTCCAACCAAAATAGCCGATTCGTCGATGGTTAATTCTTTGGGTTCTTTAGAAAAATAGGTTTTTGCTGCTGAGCTTACGCCAACAGAATGGTTACCAAAGTCATAGACATTGCAATACATGGCGATAATTTCGTTTTTGGTGTATTGTCTTTCTAATCGAATGGCGATAATCCACTCTTTTATTTTTTGAACAATACGAAAAGGCAAGAATTTAGACCCTTCGCCGTGGAATAATTGTTTGGCTAATTGTTGGGTTAGTGTACTCGCTCCGCCGCTAGTTCCTAAACTAGCAATAGCTCGTAAAGTACCCCTTCCGTCAATTCCTGAATGTTCATAAAAACGGGCATCTTCGGTTGCAACCAGTGCTTGAACAAGGTTTTTGGGTAAGTCGGAATATTTGAGTTGGGAGCGGTTTTTTTCGAAATACTTTCCAAGAATTTCTCCGTCAGATGAAATGATTTCGGTGGCTAAATTTGAATCTGGATTTTCTAAATCTTCAAACGAAGGCATGGAGCCAAAAAGTCCCCAAGAGGCAAATAAAAAGAATACTACAATGCCACCAAGTCCGTAAAAGAAAACTTTCCAGAATTTATTTTTGTAATAATTGATGTCTTTTTCTATGTTATTTTGACTTGCCATACTTTTACTCTATTTTTTCTATCCTAAAACCTACTTCTGTGATTCCTGCTAACTCTTTTGTTCCTTGAATCTTGCCGCTTTCGCGAAGTGCTTGTTTGATATGAACTTTGTATTTAGTTCTAAATCGAACGTTTTCTTTGTAAAACAGTTTACTTTCTTTTAAATCTGTAAATCCAACGCCCAAAAGTGTTCCGTCTGGATTGGCCATTTGGTATTCGAGAGTATCTACTTTGGTGAAACCATTGGGTAATTCCATGGCTACAATCAAAAAAAGATTATTAAATGGATAGTTGTTGTTGTTTCTTAAACTCACAAATAAATTATACCTTTTGGTAGAATCTAATTCAGGCAAATCAAAACTGACAATACTGTCTTTGTGCCAAGAACTTCCAACGGTTTTGTATTCGTCAAAAACTCTTTTTTTGTCACAGGAAAAAAAAAGAAACAATACTAACA
>CAMAWK010000180.1 GCA_945861915.1 Flavobacterium psychrophilum
CTAATTCATCCTCTTTGAACAAACCAATGAAATAACATTCCATGTTTTTAGGAGCCGACTTTTCGAGGATTTGCATGTATTCTTTTGAAAGAAATAAATTATCATTTGATAAACTGTTCCAATTAGTTGGAAGTTGGTTAGTGGAGGAATAAATTTTAAAAGTCAGGTTGTAATTCAAAAGAGAAATTATTTTCCTCAAAATTAATACAATTACTGAATCGTATGTCAGTTTTACTCAAATTTAACTAATTTTATAAAAACAAAAAGGATGACTATTTATAACGAAGAAACTGCAAAAGCGAACTTACAAGATTTAGAAAATTGGTGCTTTGAAAATAATGGAATTGAAAAACAGTTTATTTTCAAAAATTTTATTGAAGCTCTTGGCTTTATGGTAAAAGTAGGTGTTGTAGCTGAAAAAATGAATCATCATCCTGAATGGGCAAACGTGTATAACAAAGTAAAAATTCGATTGACAACCCATGATGTGAAAGGTATTACAGATAAGGATTTTGATTTGGCAAGAAAAATTGAAGAGGTGAAATAAAAAATCCTATTTCAAAATCATTTTGAAATAGGATTATAGAAAAATAGAGGTTGATTATTACATAGCGCAGATAATGCCACCCATAATCATACAGGTAATGACCCAATACCCGCCAGCAATTAAAACATATTTCCAGCTGCGTCTTTCATAAAGTGCTCCAACACCAATTACTGGAAGAGCAAAAAATAATCCTGTCATAAATCCATGTAAAGCACCGTGTTTGAATGTTCGAAACGCAGTTCCATAATCCGACATAAACGCACTATAAGATGGTAATGCTTTTGTTGGATCACCACCAATCATTCCCATAGCACCCCATTGATGAACAACTAGCATTTGTAATACAAAAGATATTAAAAATGCATAAAAAATAGACATACCAAATATCAGAATCATATTCGATCCTTTCATTTTATCTTCAGTCATTCCTGACTCTTTCATCCAAATGGTTCCAAATACATTCGGATGATACCAAATAAATCCAACAACTAAAGTTGACAATGCCGCCAACAACAAGGCAATAAAATTAATTTCCATATTTTTTTATTTTATAGTTAGTTATTCGAATATAATAAAAAATGTCAAGATGTTTTAAAATTATTTATTTATAAGAAAAATATTTATTATTTAATAAATTTGTGTATTTTGTCGATTTATTTTGCGTATTGTCAATACTCAAACTACTTTAGCTAACGTTAAATGTTTTAAATATCACGGTTATGAAAAATACATACACACTAATTTTAATTTTCTTGTTTTCATTTATTATGAAAGCAGAGGTTTCTATGTTAGAAAAGAATACTCTTTTAAAATTATATAATGCTACAAATGGTAGTAATTGGTCTGTAAAGTGGGATTTGAACACGCCAGTTTCGTCATGGTATGGAATTGTTGTTGAAAACGATAAGGTAATTTCTATTCAATTATCAAATAATAATTTAGTAGGTAGTTTACCAGCTGAAATTTCTAATTTGACTGAATTAAAAACGATTGATTTATTCAAAAACTCATTGTCAGGTGCAATACCAAACACTTTGGGTCAATTAAAAAAATTAGAGGTATTAAAATTGTCTTTTAATTCATTTGAAGGTATCATTCCTGTTGCTTTAAGTCAAGCTACTTCATTGAAAACGGTTGAATTATTTATGAATAGATTGACAGGTGAAATTCCATCAGAAATAGGTAATTTGACTAATCTAGAAGTTTTGTCATTGTATAATAATGAAATTTCAGGTACGATTCCAACTTCTATTTATGACATGAAAATGTTAAAAGTATTGTTGTTAAATAGCAATAAAATTAATGGTTCACTTGATAAATCAATTTCAAATTTAACTAATCTTGAGCAATTAAGTTTATTTGATAATTCAATGCAAGGTCAAGTTCCATTTGATTTAGAAAAATTAAATAATCTAAAAGAAATGAATATTTCTTATAATAAATTTAGCGGTTTAGTTTCAAAAAATTTAGCAAAATTAGATGTTTTGAATATGACTATGCTTGATAATCAAGGAGTGGCTACTACATTAAACATTGCATTGGATAAGGATAAAGCGTACGCTTCTGAAGAGTAGAACCTATTAAAAATTATAGAAAATAAAGTTTGTTTTATTTTCTTAAAATCAGTTTGTAAATAGTTATTTAAATAGTTTGTTTTTGATTAATAACTGTGGAGATTATTCTTCACAGTTTTTTTTATTTTTAGATGAAAATTTATTTTTCAAAAGAATTGCTTGTATTTTCTAAAATTCGCCTTATATTTGCACCCGAAACAGCGCGGGATAGAGCAGTAGGCAGCTCGTCGGGCTCATAACCCGAAGGTCACAGGTTCGAGTCCTGTTCCCGCTACTAAGTAAGCCATTCAGCAATGAGTGGCTTTTTTTGTACCTTCGCCAAAAAATAATTTTGTATGTCGGAACATAAAGCAGGTTTTGTAAATATTATAGGAAATCCAAATGTGGGTAAATCTACTTTGATGAACGCATTTGTGGGTGAACGATTATCTATTATTACTTCGAAAGCACAAACCACTAGACATCGAATTCTTGGAATCGTGAATGGCGAGGATTTTCAAATGATTGTATCTGATACGCCTGGAATCATAAAACCGGCTTATGAAATGCAGGAATCGATGATGAATTTCGTGAAATCGGCTTTTGAAGATGCTGATATTCTGATTTACATGGTCGAAATTGGTGAACAAGAATTGAAAGACGAAGATTTTTTCAATAAAATAATTCATTCTAAAATTCCAGTTTTGTTATTGTTAAACAAAATTGATAATTCGAATCAAGAGCAATTAGAAGCACAAGTTGCTTTTTGGGCAGCAAAAGTTCCCAATGCAGAAATTTATCCTATATCAGCTTTGCAAAACTTTAATGTTCCCGAAGTTTTTCAAAGAATAATTGAATTGTTACCTGAATCGCCTGCTTATTATCCAAAAGATCAATTGACGGACAAACCGGAGCGATTTTTTGTGAACGAAACCATTCGTGAGAAAATCTTATTGAATTACAGCAAAGAAATTCCTTATGCGGTAGAAATTGTAACCGAAGAATTTTTTGAAGATGACAACATTATCCGAATTCGTTCCTTAATTATGGTAGAACGGGAAACCCAAAAAGGAATTATCATTGGTCACAAAGGAGCAGCTTTGAAACAAGTAGGAATGGAAGCTCGTGGTGATTTAGAAACTTTTTTCGGAAAGCAAATTCATATCGAATTGTATGTAAAAGTCAACAAAAACTGGCGAAGTAACGCGAATATGTTGAAACGTTTTGGATATAATCAGTAGGAATTAGTCGAGACTTGTTATTCTAATCTAAGAAGTTTTTTCTATTTAATTCATAGACATTGCTTTAACAACTAATCCATTTTTTAAACTACCTTTGCAAAAAATTAAAATACTGTATTTTAGATTGTAAAAACTATGATTTTAGGAAACTCAAATCTAAGATTTGCAATCTCAAATCAAAAATCTTAAAAATGAACAACATTGTAGCCATTGTAGGAAGACCCAACGTAGGTAAATCGACTCTTTTTAATCGATTAATTCAACGAAGAGAAGCTATTGTAGATTCGGTTTCGGGAGTAACTCGTGACAGAAACTATGGAAAAAGCGAATGGAACGGAAAAGAGTTTTCTGTAATTGATACGGGTGGATACATTCGTGGTTCGGATGATGTTTTTGAAGGCGAAATTCGTAAACAAGTCGAATTAGCCATTGATGAAGCGGATGTTATTATTTTTGTGGTAGATGTCGAAGAAGGCATTACACCCATGGATGAAACCGTTTCTAAATTGTTGCGCAAGGTTACTAAACCCGTTTTATTAGCGGTGAACAAAGTAGATAATGCGATGCGAGAAAAAGAAGCCATCGAATTTTATAATCTTGGTTTAGGCGAATATTTTACGTTTGCTAGTATATCAGGAAGCGGAACAGGTGATTTATTGGATGCTTTAATTGAAGCTTTTCCAGTAAAACCTGAGCCAACACAAGAAGAAGTTGTCTTGCCTCGTTTTGCTGTCGTAGGAAGACCCAACGCAGGAAAATCAAGTTTCATCAACGCGCTAATTGGTAAAGACCGATTTATGGTTACAGACATTGCAGGAACTACGCGCGATGCGATTGATACCAAATTTGATCGTTTCGGTTTCGAATTTAACCTGGTTGATACTGCAGGAATCCGTCGTAAGGCTAAAGTAAAGGAAGATTTAGAGTTTTATTCTGTGATGCGTTCCGTTCGAGCTATCGAACATTCGGATATTTGTATATTAATTATTGATGCCACTCGTGGATTTGAAGGGCAAGATCAAAGTATTTTTTGGTTGGCTGAAAAAAACCGAAAAGGCGTTGTGATTTTAGTCAATAAATGGGATTTAGTCGAAAAAGATACAATGTCAACTCGTGATTACGAAACTAAAATCAGAGAAGAATTAATGCCTTTTACAGATGTGCCGATTCTTTTTGTTTCAGCTTTGACTAAACAACGTTTGCTGAAAGCTTTGGAAGCCACTGTAAAAGTCTATGAAAACAGACAGCAACGTATTGCAACATCCAAATTCAATGAGTTCATGCTGAAAGTAATTGAAGCCTATCCGCCACCAGCGACCAAAGGGAAATATGTGAAAATTAAATACTGTATGCAATTGCCCACATTGACGCCTCAGTTTGTGTTTTTTGC
>CAMAWK010000181.1 GCA_945861915.1 Flavobacterium psychrophilum
ATTTCTCTTTTAATTATTATTTATAATCATTTTAAACAAAAATACAATTCAACTCAAACCATTGGAATTGAGCTAGGTGCGATGTATTGGCACTTTCTAGATATTTTATGGGTTTTATTGTTTTTATTTTTATATTTCTTTAAATAAGAAAAATTATTAAATTTGTGAACTTTTTAACAAATAGCTTTTATGGAAACAGTTACTACTGCAAATAGTAAAGATCAAACTTGGGGAGGTGGCAATGAGCCAATGGGAGCGAGTTATGGCAAATTGATGATGTGGTTTTTTATCGTATCGGATGCTTTAACATTCTCAGGATTTTTGGCTGCTTATGGTTTTTCTAGATTTAAATTTATTGAAACTTGGCCTTTGGCTGATGAAGTGTTTACTCACTTTCCGTTTATGCATGGCGTTTCTGCTCCAATGTACTACGTAGCCTTCATGACTTTTATTTTGATTTTTTCTTCTGTAACAATGGTTCTTGCCGTTGATGCAGGGCATCAAATGAAGAAAAACAGCGTTGTTATTTATATGTTTTTAACCATTATCGGCGGTTTAATATTCGTTGGTTCTCAAGCTTGGGAATGGAAAAACTTTATTAAAGGCGAATATGGCGCGATTGAAACCAAAGGTGGAAGCTTACTTCAGTTTGTAGATGCCGAAGGAAAACGAGTAGCATTAGCAGAATTTGCTGCTACATTGCCAGAAGAACGTGAACAGTTAACTCGCAGCAAAGGAAGATGGTTTATGGAAGAACCTACTTTGCCAACTTATTCAGTGGCTGAAGTTCAAGCAGGTTTCAAAGCACATCCAGATTTGTTAATTAGAACAGAACAAATTAATTCCAAAAGAGAAAAAACAGTTCTTTCTAGAGAAGATTCTGAAACTCGTTTAGCCGAAGCAAGTTTAGTGGTCGAAGGAGCAAATTTGGTTAGAAATGAATATGGAAGCAAATTGTTTGCTGACTTCTTTTTCTTCATTACAGGTTTCCACGGTTTCCACGTATTTTCGGGAGTTATTATCAATATTATTATCTTTTTTAATGTTCTTTTAGGAACTTATGAAAAAAGAAAAAGTTATGAAATGGTAGAAAAAGTGGGATTGTATTGGCACTTTGTCGATTTGGTTTGGGTATTTGTATTTACCGTTTTCTATCTAGTTTAATTTACTAAAATTATCATTATGTCACACGCACACGAATCAAATACCAAAAGAATTTGGACAGTTTTTGGAATACTTTCTTTAATTACTATTGTCGAAGTAATTTTCGGAATTGTAAAACCAGGAGCATTACAATTTAATAGCTTTTTAGGATTGAATTTACTAAACTGGTTATTTATCATCCTAACTTTAGTAAAAGCCTATTATATTGTTTACGCTTTTATGCACATGGAAGGCGAAAAAGCAACTTTGAGAAATTCAGTTATTTATCCACTAATTTTCTTGGTGGTTTATTTACTTTTTATCTTGTTAACCGAAGCAAATTATGTTTTCGATGTATTTAAAAATTCTACCATTAAATGGAATTTTTAACAAAATATTAATTCAATTTAAAGGTACGTTTTGCGTACCTTTTTTTATTTTTACTAATCCTTATTTTGGTAGTTACCATGAAAAAAAACATAGTCCTTTTTGTTCTTTTTATCTTACCTATTGTTGCTTATCTTTTTTTTGCGTCAGGAATAAATAGTTATACAAAACTGCCAGTCATTACGCCAAAAGTTACTGATTTTGGCACATGGGAATCATTAAATAATGAGCCAGTGTCGTTGAATAACAAGATTACTATTCTTGGTTTCTCAGGTTTTGAACTTTTAAAAAACAGAGGCAATTTATTCAACCTCAATCAAAAAATTTACCAACGCTATCACAAGTTCAAAGATTTACAATTTGTGATGATTTGCCCTTTAGGAACTGAAAAAGATGCCAAAGCCGTTTTGAAAGCACTCGGTTCTTTTACCGATGTGAGTCAGTGGCATTTTCTATTTGCTTCGCCAAAAGAGATTAGTACTTTTTACAATCAATTGAAATTAGTAGATGATTTGGATAAAAATTTAGGAACACCTAATGTTTATATTTTGGATAAAGAAAGAAATCTTAGAGGTCGAAAGGAAAAGAAGGATTACAAAGAAGGCTACGACACATCCAAACCTGCTGATTTAAGTAATGAAATGCTCGACGATTTCAAGGTCATTTTATATGAGTATAGAGCATCACTCAAGAAGAATAATAACGCTTCAAAAAAACTGTAGCCGATGCTTAAAAACAAATCCTATATCGGAATTTCATTTATAATTCTTGTTTTCGGAATTTATGCTGTTCCAAAAATTGTGGACAAAATTCAAAATAGCCAAATTGTTAAGGGCGATAGATTGAATAAAGTTTCAACTAAAGTGGATACCAATGATAAATTAGTCACTATTGGTCCAGCTCCAAAATTTGAATTAGTAAATCAAGACAACAAAAATATCAGCAATGAAACCTTCAAAGGGAAAGTGTATGTTTTAGAATTTTTCTTCTCAACTTGTCCTTCCATTTGTCCAAAAATGAATCAAAGTATGCGTTCCATAGAAGATAAATTTTTTGGTAATCCAAATTTCGGAATAGTATCCATTACCATAAATCCAGAAAACGACACACCAAAAGTATTGAAATCACATAGAGAATTATTGGGTGTCAAATCCTCTAATTGGCATTTTTTGACAGGCGATAAAAACTATATTCTTGATTTATCTAATAAAGGGTTTAATATTTATGCTGGCGAAAATAGCAAAGTGAGTGGCGGTTTTGAACATTCGGGTTTGTTTGCATTAATCGATAAAAACGGGAATATAAGATGCCGAAAAGATAAATTTGGAAACCCAATTTTGTACTACGACGGTTTAGACAAACAAGGTGTTTGGGACATTAAACAAGATATAGCTATATTATTAAAAGAATAACCATGAACAAGAATTCAATAGAAACAAAATATAAC
Organism: Flavobacterium psychrophilum; assembly: GCA_945861915.1. Lineage (GTDB taxonomy): Bacteria > Bacteroidota > Bacteroidia > Flavobacteriales > Flavobacteriaceae > Flavobacterium > Flavobacterium psychrophilum_E. The sequence goes on from CAMAWK010000181.1 coordinate 2,978, forward strand.
AAATGGATTGTTATTTTATCCATTTTAATTCCAGTTGCAGTAGCGGTACTTTTTAAAGTAAAATTGAAAGACCTAGGTTTTGACGTGTCCCCTTTGCCTGTTTTACCTCCCATTTATGCTACGATAAACGCGATTACAGCCGTAGTTTTGGTTGCGGCAGTTATTGCCATTAAAAACGGAAAACGACTTTTACACGAGCGATTGATGAAAGTTGCCATTGGTTGTTCCTTAGTTTTTTTGTTGCTCTATATTGCCTATCACATGACCACCGATTCTACTAAATTCGGAGGAGATGGAACCATCAAAATGGTGTATTTCTTTATTTTGATTTCCCATATCACTTTGTCAATTGCGGTAATTCCTTTAGTATTGATAACCTATGTTCGCGCTTTGGCAGAACTATTTGACAAACATAAAAAAATAGCCAAAATCACTTTTCCTATTTGGTTATATGTCGCCGTAACTGGTGTAATTGTTTATCTTATGATTTCCCCGTATTATGTTTAAGATAGAGAATAGAAAAAAGAGAATAGAAAAAAGAGGTATAGGTATAGAATGCTCCTTCTTTGTTCTATTTTCTATGCTCTTTGCTCTTACTACAAAAGCCCAATGTGCCATGTGTCGCGCAGCTCTAACTAGCGAAGGCAATGCCAAAAAAGCCGAAGCGGTCAATGATGGCATCGTTTTTTTGATGGCTGTACCTTATGTGCTGGTTGCGATAATTGGTTTTATTATTTATAGGATGTTTAGGAAGAAAAGACAATAAATAAACCTTTCCTGATTTTTTCACAAGAAAGGTTCACTTTTATACTTTTATAAATACAGAAATAGCTTCATTTTTTTTAAGCATTTGACTTTCAAAAACCACCACTGTTTTGTCTTCTAGTGTTTTAAAAGTGGCTTTTAAGGTTTTTGATTTTATTGTAACTTCTACTTCGCTTGCTGTTTTTCCTTGCGGCAGAACCACTTCTATTTCTTGCAATCGTAGCGTTCCATACGCCAATTTTATAGTGTTGGTTTGCGAAGTCGCTGTTCTAGTTTGTTGTATACTTCCCCAACCATTGGTGGCAGTAAAAGCGGCTTTGAAATTTTCGGGTGTTAGTTTTGGCGCAAAGCCAATTTGCCCTTTTGGTCCGTTGTAGGTAAAGCCACAAGCGGCAATAAAAGCACCATAACTCGCCATCGCTCTTGAGTAATGATCGCTACATTCTATTTCGTTATATGGATTTCTTTTGGTAGCGCCATAGCGTTCGTGAATCGCTTTTACCAGTGAAAGTCCGTAATCTAATTTATCTTCCCAAATATAATGACTTGCCAATTGATGCTCGAAACCAGTCATTACTTCATTGAAATAACCAAATTGCCAGTGTTTTTCCCAATCATCTCTTTTGCCACCCAAAGGCCAAGTACACATCACTAAACCAGCATCGCCGGTAAGTGCATAAGGACGACCATTGTTTTTTGGCGAAATGCTATCTCTTAATTTTCCCATATCGGGTACAAAATTGTATTTCCACAACGATTCCAACGATTTATGAATCATTTCTTTATTATACAAACGCCCCAAACCGAGCTGAAACGCCCAACTTTGTCCAAAAACCTGATCGATGTAGCAACCAGAGCCAATGCCAATGGCTTTTTTGTGTTTTGGATCTTCGTTTTGAATAAAGAATTCACCGTTGAATAATTTTTCGATGTTCTTTTTACCCGCTTCGAGAATCGTGGCATATTCGGTTTCGGCGGTGGT
>CAMAWK010000182.1 GCA_945861915.1 Flavobacterium psychrophilum
TCTGCGCATTGGTCAACTCAAAAGGCAAATGATTTTGATACAAATCGTTAAAATAATTGCCTACTTTAGTGAATGGAAAACCCTTTATTTTGTGCTTTCTGATTAGATTTTGTGTGATTAATTGCAATTGAATAAAAAACAATTCTTCATAAATCAATCGGAATTTGGCTTTCGCTAAAGCTTCGGCGCTTTTTGGAAAATGAATATTAAATAATGCTTCGTTTTTGGGCAATAATTTTAATTCATCAATCAAATAATGTGGCAAAGTCTCTCCGAAATTGGCTTGAGTTTCCAGAAATAATTGCTGCATCATTTTATGAATAACCCGATTCGAAACGCCTCTTTTGGTTAACATTTCGGTTGAGGGATAAATGGCTTGCATGCCTGAACGCAAGCTTTTTTCATGTTCTGCAAGCAATTCAATTTCTGGATGTGCCATATTAAAAGTAGTACCAAAAGAAGTACATTTCCCAAAAACAACACAAGGTTCATTCAATTTCAAACTCTCCTTAATCCATTTTTGACCTTGAAACCAAACCAATTCCATTTGACCTGTATCGTCTACAAAAGTGGCAACCAACCGACTTTGATTTTTGCCAAATTCCACCGTTTTTATGTGAATTATTTTGCCAATGATTTGCACTTCGGCTACATTGTTTTGAAGTTCGTTTATTTTGTAATATCGTGTCCTGTCGATATACCGATTGGGAAAAAAGTGCAGTAAGTGGTCGTATCTAAATATCCCCAATTCTTTACCAAGCAAACTGGCTCGATTGGAGCCAACTCCTTTTAAGAATTCGATGGAAGTTTGAAGTAGATTATTGGACATTTTATATTTTTAAGAAAATAGAAAAAAGAGAATAGAACATAGATTTTCGTCTATATTCTGTTTTCTGTGCTCTTTTCTCTCTCTAAAGCGAAGATAGTTTTTTGTTTGGAGATTTGAAATCTTGAAGGATTGATTTTATTGACAATAAATTTGCTGTTGAATAAATTTAGCAGTAATATTATTGTCAAAATTGAAACTGCTTAAATAAATGACAACTCATCTCGCTCTCCTTCGAGGAATCAATGTTTCTGGTCACAATATGATAAAAATGGATGCTTTGAAAACGGCTTTAGAAGCCATAGGATTTCAAAATGTGCAAACGTATATACAATCGGGAAATGTTTTTGTAGATTCGGAGGAAGAAAATACTCCATCTGTCGGCTTTAAAATTAAACAAGAAATCTTCAAAACTTTTGGTCATGACGTAGCTGTTGTGATGGTCAGTCAACACGATTTAGAAGCTTGTTTTAAAAACAATCCTTTTCTAAAAGAAAAAGATGCTGATTTTAAAAAGTTGTACGTAGCCTTTGTTTCAAAAGAATTGCAACCTGAAAGCATTCATGATTTGAAAATGAGTCAAGTAAAGCCCGATGAAGTTCATATTGATTCCTCCAGAATTTTTATAAAATATGCTGTTGGTGCTGGTAAAACTCGATTGGATCAAAAATATATTGAGAAAAAACTGAACCTGACTGCAACCATCCGAAATTGGAATACAGTGACGCAGCTACTACAAATGTTCAACGAAAAATAATGTATATTTACTTTTTAAAATTCAAATTAAATCCGCCTTTTATGAAAACTATACTTCCGTTTTTTTTAGTGCTGTTTTTAGCAACTAGTTTATTGGCACAAAATGGTAAACCAACCGATTATCTTTCGAATGAATTTCACAAAGAAAAAAGAGATGCTTTGCGGAAGAAAATGCCAAAAAACACGGTAGCTGTTTTCTTTGGAAATCCTGAAAGAAATCGCTCGAATGACGTGGATTATGTATATCATCAAGATCCGAATTTTTACTATTTAACTGGATATCCAGAACCTAATTGTGTATTAGTTATTTTTTCTGAAAATCAAGTATCTCAAGATGGAAAATCATTTAACGAGATTTTATATGTTCAGGAGAAAGATTCGAAAAGGGAGCAGTGGACAGGAATTAGAATGGGAGTGGAAGGAGCCAAAAAAGAATTAGGTTTTGAAAATGTTTTGAAAGGAAAAGAGTTTTTGAAGTCAGGAATCAATTTTCAAAATTTTGAAACCGTTTATTTTATGAATTTTCAAAACGATATTCGCGACTCAGAACGAGATGAAGCAAACCTTTATAAATTAGTAGAATCATTTAAAAATCAAATTGGATATAGCACAAAAATAGCTGCCGAAAAGAACAATAATTTGCCGAACGAATTAAATAGTGTTAAACAAATTAATCAAAAGAAAGTTCGTTTAGACACTATTGAACTCGAAAATTACATGACGGATTTACGAGAAATTAAGACGGATGAAGAGTTGAGGCTGTTAGCCAAAGCAGCCCGTATTTCGGCAATTGGACAAATAGAAATTATGAAAGCGATGCATCCTGGTATGTCCGAAACTGAAATCCAAGGTGTTCATGAATTTGTTTATAAAAAATACGGTAGTGAGTTTGAAGGATATCCATCCATAGTGGGTTCAGGAAATAATGGTTGCGTTTTACATTACATCGAAAACAGTAAAATGAAAGTTGAAAATGATTTGGTTTTAATGGATTTAGGTGCTGAATATCATGGGTATACTGCCGATGTAACGAGAACTATTCCTGCCAATGGAAAATTTTCAACTGAACAAAAGTTAATTTATGATTTGGTTTACGAAGCCCAAGAAGCAGGTATCAAGACCGTTATTATTGGCAATAATTTTCAAGTTCCCGACCAAGTGGGACGAAAAATAATTACCGAAGGCCTATTAAAATTAAGTATCATAAAAAAAGCTTCAGATTCTAGAATTTATTTTCCCCATGGAACTTCGCATCACATTGGTTTAGATGTTCACGATCCCGGAAAGTACAACAATTTTGAGGAAAACATGGTGCTAACTGTAGAACCTGGAATTTATATCCCGATTGGAAGTGATTGCGATAAAAAATGGTGGGGAATAGCCGTGAGAATTGAGGATGATATTTTGGTTACCAAAAAAGGTCCAATCAATTTATCGATAGACGCTCCGCGAAAATCAGATGAAATTGAAGCGTTGATGAACGAAAAAAGCGCACTAGATTCATTTGTTTTGCCTAAAATAGATTAATCCATTTCTACCACAATTGACTGACTTCGTTTTTTAGAAATGCTAATGCGATGGTGCTTGGCGATTGTTTTTCTAACAAGTTTTTCAGAATGATTTCTCGCAATTCATTTGCATTGTTTATTTCCTCGTTTTTTGCTGCTAAAAGTATCATTTGTATAATGGTGTTTTTAGCAGTTAGTAGGGTAGACCAACATTCTTCTGAAAGATATATTTGTTGAGCTAAATTATGTTCAAATTCTTGCTCAATTTGGGCAATCACAAAATTTTGATAGTCTGTTTTATTATCCGAAATAGGCGAAATGCGGATCAATAATTGACTTGGATTAATGCGTTCCAAAAACAAAGTCATTCGCTCGTATGCTTGTAATCGCAAGGATAAACTGTCTGGTTTTGTCTCTTTTTGCAATAGATAATTTCTCTTAGCCGTTTCGTTTTTTGTATATAGTACAAAAAAATTATACCCTACAAATCCCATAATTAGTGTTGGTAGCGTATAACTGATTAATTCTATAATTCGTGTTGAATCCATTTTGAACTTACTTTAATTGGATGCAAATTAACAAATAAAGCTACAAACTTATAAGTACATTTGTCGAAATTTTATTAAAATGGAATCGTACATTATTATATTGCTTTGTCTTGCTTCGTTTGTTGCGGGTTTTATAGATGCGGTTGTTGGTGGAGGCGGATTAATACAAACTCCTGTAGCATTCATTCTGTTGCCTTCGGTTTCGGTTTCTTCTATAATTGGTACACTAAAAATTCCTGCTTTTAGTGGTACTTCATTTGCTGCTTATCAATATTTGAAAAAAGTAGATATGAACTGGAAGCTACTTTCTATCATGATGATTTTGGCTGTCCCTTCTGCTTTTTTAGGATCTACCTTGTTGACTTATGTCAGCAATAACTTTATGAAACCGCTATTACTTGTCATACTATCATTATTGGTAATTTATACGTATGCTCAGAAAAATTTTGGACAACATACTCATAAATCACAATCTGTTACAACTCAAATTGTATATGCTGTACTTTTGAGTTGCATCATTGGTTTTTATGACGGATTTGTAGGGCCAGGAACAGGTAGTTTTTTGGTTTTAGGTTTCATTGCCTTATTAGGTTTTGATTTTTTACAGGCTTCCGCCAATGCTAAAATGGTTAATTTGGCGACCAATTTTGGGGCGATATGTTTGTTTATTATTAAAGGTAAAATTTTGTGGGTTGTGGCGATTCCGATGGCTTTTTGCAATGCTTTCGGAGGTTGGCTGGGTGCAAAATTAGCTGTTAATAAAGGGAACAAGTTCATTCGAATCTTCTTTTTAGTTGTGGTTATTGGAACCTTGATTCGGTTTGCCTACGATGTTTTTTATAAATAAAATCGACCCTTTTTTTAATTCTTAAATTCCTATTTTTGCAATCATCCTAGAATAATTATGCAACAATACATCGAACAACTCAACGAAGCCCAAAGAGAACCTGTTTTACAAAAAGACGGTCCTATGATAATTATTGCTGGAGCTGGTTCGGGAAAAACGCGTGTGTTAACCATTCGGATTGCCTATTTGATGAGTTT
>CAMAWK010000183.1 GCA_945861915.1 Flavobacterium psychrophilum
TTTTGAGTTGCTTTATTAAATATTTTTTTAGCTCTAAAATAGTGTTTCTTTCTGCTTCTAAATTTGCAAAAGACAATTCTAAAGCTTTGGTCATTCCAGCTATTTGGTGAATTGCTTCGGTTCCTGCTCGAAAACCTTTTTCTTGATTGCCTCCAAAAAACAAAGGCTGTAATCCCGAATTCTTTCGTACAAATGCAAATCCGACTCCTTTTGGACCATGAAATTTATGAGCACTCGCCACAATAAAATCGGTAGTAATTGTTTGTAAATCGATTTCAGTTTTTCCTATTGATTGCACTGTGTCCGAAAAAAAAAGCGCATCGTGTTGTTTGCAAATACGACCTACTCTTTCGAGGTCTAAAACGGAGCCAATTTCATTATTAACATGCATTAGACAAACCAAAGTCTTCGTTTCTTTTGACAATAAATCTACTAAATTGGAAATATCTATCGCGCCGTTCCTATCAATTGCTACATAATCTACTTGTATATCAAATTCATTTTGCAAATTTTGAATGGTATCCAAAACCGCATGATGTTCAATTTTGCTTGTGATGATTCGCTTTACTTTCGAATCTTTAATCGCCGAACGAAGAATCCAATTGGTGGCTTCTGTAGCACCCGAAGTAAAAATAATTTCTTGGGCAGAAGCGTTCAATAATGAAGCAATTGATTTTCTGGATAACTCCAAAATGTTTTTGGCATTACGACCAAAACTGTGAGTTGACGAGGGGTTTCCGTAATCTTCTGATAGTATTTTTGCCATTTCCTGAATCACTTCGGGACGGATTTGGGTTGTAGAGGCATTATCGAGATACACTTTTTTCATCCCTGCAAAGTTATGAAATATCAATTGTGATTTAGCAACATTAAATTGGCATTTTTTTTACTATTTTTGGAAAAATATTATAAAAAATGAAACGATTTTTAGGCTTATTAGTTTTGGTTTTACTACTAAATGGTTGCGATGACGGAGACTTAATTTTAGAAACGATTAACTTTGATAATGCCACAACCCAAAGTTGTTCTAGCAATAATATTTTGTATCGGTTAAATGAAAAAGAAGCCTTGTTGCTAGAAATTGATAAAAGTATATTTAAAAGCGAACCGACTCCAACCAATGAGCCAATCGAAATAACAATAGGAGAGGACAATCGAGTTATTTATCGTTTTTATAATGGTGAAGTAGGCTCTGCAACTATTTGTGAAACAATTCCACCAGCAACCCCAATTGTTGTTGACGAGTGGACTACGGAAGGGGGCACAATTCAAATTTATACAACCGCTATAAAAACAACAAATGCTACTACCAATGCTACTAAAATAACAGGTTACAATCACAACATTGTTTTTAAAGATGTTACTTTTTTAAAGAAAAATGGTACTCAAGTTTATGAGAGTTTTACTTTTGGGAATTATGAAACCAAGGTTGATTTATTACCTTTTAGTTTCGATCAAACTATAGAAAAATGTGCAACAAATTCGCCTAATTTGCTCTATAATTTTAATAGTAGTGAATCATTAACCTTAGATATTGATCCTAGTTTGTTAGCAAATGAAGTAACAGCTCTAAATACTCCTAGAACAGGACTTTTGAGTGCTTCAAACAATATTTTAACCTATCGATTTTATTCAGGACTTTTAAATGAAGATTATTTTTGCAAAGCCAATTTGCCAACAAGTCCGTCAGTTAGCCAAGAATGGAAAGCCGTTTCGGGAGTCAGCAATTCAAGTGGCATTATAGAAGTAACTACCACCACAAACGGAACAGGATTTAAACACACAATTGTACTCAAAAAAGTAACACTGGAGAAAGGAAGTAATAATTTTTATCTAGGAGACAGTTTTATTTACGGAGAGATTTTGACTGAATAAATGAAGTTTATTAATAAGCTTTTTTACTTTATTACTTCCAAAAAATAACTTTAATTAATACCAACCAATGAAAATCAAATCGACTTTAGTAGCATTATTCATCAGTATTTGTGCTTTTTCGCAAATGCCAGGCAAGGAATTAAACCCAACACAAATCGAACAAATCGAACGTGGTTACGGAATGTTTATTCATTTTGGAGTTAATACCTTCAACGAAATCGAATGGTCTAAAGGGAATTTGCCTGCCTCATCCTTCAATCCAACTGATTTAGATTGCGATCAATGGGTAAAAGTGGCCAAAGAAGCCGGTTTTCGATACGTGATTCTTATTACCAAACACCACGACGGATTCTGTCTTTGGGATAGTAAATACACCGAATACGATGTTGCTTCGGCTCCCGTTAAAATCGATATCGTAGCCGAAGTAGGCAAAGCCTGTAAAAAATATGGACTCAAATTCGGACTTTACTATTCGTTGTGGGATAGAAATTTTAAAGAATATAGAAATGACGAAAAGTATAATTTGTATATGAAAAATCAATTAACAGAATTGATGACCAATTATGGTGAAATTTGCGAATTATGGTTCGACGGAGGTTGGGACAAAAAAGAGGTCTCATGGGACATTCCTGCAGTTTATAAATATGTGAAAGAAATGCAACCTAAATGCTTATTAACTGTAAATCATTCTATCGGAAGACCCGATAATCGAAATAAAAAACAAGAGCCACGAGATTTTGCCGAAGGCGATCCTATTCGTTATTTTCCAATTGATTTCAGAATCAAAGATCCTAATTTTGCCCGTTGGGATGATCCAAAACACTATGAATTTGATAATCAATTGTACCATTTAGCTTTTGAACATACGATTTGCTTATCCGATCGTTGGAATTGGTTTCAGAAGAAAAAAGTGCTAGCAGCCAGACCATTAGATGAATTAGAAGAACTATTTTATTGGGGAACTGCCAATAACAATATTATGATTATCAATATTCCGCCCGATCCAACAGGAAAAATTAGAACTAACGAAAAAAACAGAATCATAGAATTGGCAGACCGTTTAGGAATTAGAGGTGGAAAAGGAAAATTGCCAATAGGACCAATCAATTTAACTTTCAAACAAAAAATTGTTGCTTCGAGTGAATTCAAAGAATTCACTGCCGACAAAGCCAACGATTACAGCATCGAAACCTATTGGACAGCCAATGATTCTGTTGCCGATTTAGAAATTACGTTTGATAAACAAGCCACTTTTGACCGAGTAGTTTTGTTTGAAGAGCCTGTGATGAAAGATTTGGGCGATAATTTCTCAAAAATTAGAACGTTCAAAGTACAAGAATATGAATTACAATCTTTTTCGAACGGTGTTTGGGACACTTTTTATACTGGCGATTTAATAGGAGCAACTAAAATTATCAATCTGCCGAATGAAATTATAGCTGATAAGATTCGTCTAAAAATCTTAAAATCGTCTGGATTGCCATCTATTAGTCATTTTTCTGTTTCAAGAAACGCAACGAGAAGCATTCGAAAATTTAAGAAGTAACTGTTTTAAATAGTATTCAAAAAACAAATAAATAGTTACTTATGAAAAGTCAAGTTGTAAAAGTTACTGTTCTTTTATTATTTTTTATTTGTTTTTTGACTGCTACTGCACAATCAAAACCCAATATAATCTATATTTTGACTGATGATTTGGGTTATGGCGACGTAAGTTCATTTAACGAAAACAGCAAAATTAAAACCCCAAATATTGACAAGTTAGCTGCCGAAGGAATGAAATTTACCGATGCGCACACTTCATCATCAGTTTGTACTCCTACTCGTTACGGAATACTTACGGGAAGATACAATTGGAGAAGTCGATTGAAAGAAGGTGTTTTGAGTGGGATAGCCAAACCGTTAATTCCAAATAGTAGAACGACGGTTGCTTCGATGTTGAAGAAAAATGGATACCAAACTGCATTTATTGGCAAATGGCATTTGGGTTGGGGTTGGCACAAGACGGATTCAACAGATACCGATAATTTAGAAAATCAAAATTTTCAAACGGTCGATTTTAGAAAACCAGTTACCAACAATCCTAATGATTTGGGTTTTGACTATTTTTATGGCATTTCAGGTTCGGCCGATTTGGCTCCTTATGTTTATGTTGAAAACGGAAAAGTAACCCAAATTCCCGATACTATTTCTGAGAATAAAGATCGATATGCCGCTTGGCGAAAAGGACCAATTTCTAGCGATTTTATTCACGAAGAGGCTACACCCAACTTTGTCAATAGAGCGGTAAAATTCATAAAAGAAAGTCAAGAAAACAAGAAACCCTTTTTTCTATATTTGCCACTTCCAGCCCCACACACACCGATTTTGCCCACCAAAGAATGGCAAGGAAAAAGCGGTTTGAATCCCTATGGCGATTTTGTGATTATGTTGGACGACTATATCGGAAAGTTGCTAAAAGCAGTTTCGGATTCGGGAATCGAAAAAAACACCCTCGTTATTTTTACCAGTGATAATGGTTGTTCTCCCACAGCCAATTTCAAATTATTGGCAGAAAAAGGACATCAATCGAGTGCTCATTTTAGAGGATACAAAGCGGATTTATTTGAAGGCGGTCATCGAGTTCCTTTTATTGCGAAATGGCCAAAGAAAATTAAAAAAGGGTCTGTTTCTAATGAAACTATTTGCACCACTGATTTTATGGCAACTTGTGCCGAAATTATTCAGTATCCAATACAACCCAATGAA
>CAMAWK010000184.1 GCA_945861915.1 Flavobacterium psychrophilum
GCCGTAGTTGCAGTTTTTCCACCATCCGCGGTAGTTACTGTTATGGTAGCTGTCCCAATCGAAACGGCAGTAACCATTCCTGTTGCACTTACGGTGGCAACTGCTGTATCATTCGAAGTCCAACTTAAGTTTTTATTACTTGCATTTGCTGGTGCTATTGTTGATGCTAGTTGCTGTGAACTACCTACGCTAAAAGTTAAAGAAGCTGGTAATAGAGTTATTCCTGTAACTGGAACATTGGCGTAAGCAAGTTTACCATTTCCAGCCCAACTTGCTAATTTGTTGTAGATATTTCCAGTTCTTTGTTCTGGTATTGTGATGTTTGAAACTGCTTCGCTTCCAAGCCTGTCTTCCAATTGTTTGTAATACAGACTCCGTGTATTCACATGGGTACCAACGGGCCCTGATTTTTCCCAATATCCACGAAAAATAAAACCGGGGTATTTAGTAGGGCTAAATGAAGCGGTAAGTTCTGTACCCATACTTCCAATTAAAAAATTTTGAGATCCTTTAGAGGCGTCATTTACTAAACCTTCGCATTCGAGATTCCAACCAACCGTTTGTGCTCCACACCAAGCATGACCATTAGATAAATCAAATATATTAATTGCCATATACGTTTGAGGTGCTTTTATATTATCGAACAATGTGCCCGTAGCCCAACGATAATGAGGACCTAATGCACTCAGTCCGTTTGCGCTATAGCAATCAACAAATACATTAGGACCAGGTATTCTGCCGTGAGTTACAAAATCATGTCGTCCGTAATCGGAATAACAACGCTGAAAAAGAACGCGTGTAGAGCCTGCATCCAAGCTAAAGCTATAACGCCATCCACCAGAAATAGCTCCCCTTGGATCAATATACGCACATTCTTGTACGGTTACATTCATCACTCCCCAAGTCATTACAGCCGATTCGGATGTGCGCGTTACTGTAACACCATGAATCCAACTATTATCCAAAAAACGTGGTCTTATCCCTACCCGCAACCTATTTCCATTACCTGATACCCCAGGACTACCTCCATCTTGAATACCCACTATACGCAAATCTTCAACACCGCATTTGTTTAATCGTCCGGTTGTCGTGTATTTTTTTATTTCTCCTCCACCATATTTGGTCTGCATGGGTTGAACTATAGAACAGTCGATGGTGATTGTATTGCCAACTTTTGCAATTATTTTACGCTTAAATCCAATGTTAAAAGCTCCAGCTGTTGCATCCCAATAATCAGTCGGATCGACAATATATCCATCTTTATCCACTTTGAGATCCGAAAACCAGGTAGCATTCGGAGTGAATCTTACCATTATATTATCTCCTACAGCAAAACTACCTGCATTGGCTACTGTAAATGTTTTTGAACCAGTCCCAACATAATCATCGGTAATGCGAGTCATAATAGTCTCGGATGTGGTTTGAGAGAGTGGTTCAAGGGTGATCATGGTGTGATTCAGAGCGAAATCTGAATAAAGAATTGTTCCATCAGCGCCCTGTCCTTCGCCGCGCAACACTACACCGCTAGCCCAAATTCTCAATGCATAACCCATTCCATCTGTGAGTACAGGAATAGTTCCATCATTCAATCTGTAAGTCCCTTTTTTAAGTAAAACTGCTCCTCTAAATCCATTAGCATCGAGAGGCATATTACAAACCTGGTCAATAGCTTCCTGAATTCGAGTTCTGTCTTCGCCTGAAGGTGTTGGATTCAATGTGATTTTTACTGGCACTTCTCCTACCGGCAATCCGATAGTACCATCCATATAACCAACATTCGAAAAATCGGGCAAGGTATTATCATTATTTGTCTCGGCATTATTTGCATAATTGGCATAAACAAGTTTTCCGTCTGTTCCAGGATAAACCAAAGTTGATTCTTGCGAATAACAGGTTAATGCAGCTAAAAATTGAAATGTCAAAAATAAATATTTAATCTTAGTCATAAATGATAAGTATTGAATGAAATAAAAAATTGAAATACATGTAAATATAAAAGCCATTAATTAATTAAATATTAATTATTTATTAATGTAAAAAGTTTTTTTGAATAAAAAATGGCAATAATTTATTTTTTTTTAAATAAATTAATTGTTTGTTAATGCATTGTTAATCATTGGGTATTATTATTGCATATATATTATGTTTTTATTTAAAATTACAAAACACAGCTATGATATTAATATTGTATTTTCTTTTAAAATAGTCCAAACTTTGTTATTTATAAAATCCAAAAAAATTATATCTCTTTTTATATTGTTTTTAACAATAGGGTATTTCAAATCATTCTCTTCACAAAATCAACTTGATTACAAAGTGATGATGGGGTATCAAGGATAGTTTTTAGCTCCTGGAGACGGTTAAGCGAAAAATAATCCACGGAATCATTGGTTTAAAGGTGTCTCTACCGCTAACCCAGACACCGGAAATTTGACTGTTGATATGTGGACCGACATGTGTAAATATGCAGATAAATTTAATACCAATATAACCAACGCTGATGGCTTAATGAGTCCTTAAGTAAGGGCGTTTATCTAGCAAGAATAAAAATTAATAATCGTGTACTTGTGAAAAAAGTAATTATAGAATAAATTGTAAACATAAAAACGGTTATTAACTAAACACACTTTAACAATGAAACATTTTACTCTTTCTTTTTTTCTTTTTTTGCTCTTTTATTGGGGTTATTCCCAATCAAAACATGGATTGCCCGGCAATTATCCTTCCTACAAAGGCTTAGTTATGGCTGGATATCAAGGCTGGTTCCGTACTCCAGAAGATGGTTCAGGAAAAGGATGGGTGCATTATGGTAAAGAGGGAAAATTTGATTTTCAAAATGTTACTATTGATGTTTGGCCGGATGTTTCCGAATATAAAAAAACATATACTACTTCATTTACCTATCCAAATGGCGAAAATGCTACTGTTTTTAGTTCTTACGACAAAAGCACTACTGATTTGCATTTTAAATGGATGAAAGAGTATGGTATAGACGGGGTTTTTATGCAACGTTTTTTTGGAGTTGCAAGAGCGAACAAAGAACTTAACAAACCCCAAGATATAATTCTTAAAAATGCTTTGCTTGCCGCAAATGAGAATACTAGGGCTATCGCCGTGATGTATGATTTATCGGGTTTAAAATCAAAAGGAGAAGATTGTTCTGCTATTATCGAAGACTGGAAGATGCTGGTGGATCAACTAAAAATCACCAATCAAGGAAAAAATCAAAATTATCTTTTTCATAATGGCAAACCTTTAGTGGCTATTTGGGGGGTAGGATTTCCCGACCGTCCTTATGATACAAGAAAAATAGGCATTAATGTTTTAATAGATTTTCTTAAAAACGATCCTGTTTATGGAGGGTGTTCTGTTTTATTGGGAGTTCCCACTTATTTTAGAGATTTAAATAAAGATTGTCTGCCGGATCCTTATTTACATGAGATCATTACATCGGTCGATATTGTTATGCCTTGGATGGTGCAACGATTTACCCCATTGGTTCACAACACAAAAGATCATTTAAGAGATCATATCATTCAGGATATAAAATGGACAAAGGATCAGGATATTGATTACGTACCAGTAATTTGTCCGGGGTTTAGTTGGCGGAATTTATCTCTAGCCAAACCAGAACTAGCCCGATATACAGCTTATGATGCTATCCCAAGATTAGGGGGTAAATTTTATTGGGATCAAATGACCGCTTCGCTTGAGGCTGGATCCAAAATGATTTATGTTGCCATGTTTGATGAAATTGATGAAGGCACCGCCATATTTAAAGTTTCGAACACACCTCCCAATAGTGATCAATCATATTTTGTTAGTAATGGGGGTCTCCCTTCAGATCATTATTTATGGCTAACGGGACAAGGAGCAAAAATGCTGCGAAGAGAAATGCCGCTACAACAAGAAATGCCCATTAGAAATTAGCATTGTTTATTTAAGGATTATATTTTTACTCTTTTTTGTTTTTTTGGTTGTCAAAATTTTTATTGTTTTTTTGGTCCTTAAAAAATAAATGGAATTACTGACTGATTTGTATGTGTGCCTCTTTTAAAATAAAAGTATATATCTGAAAAAACAGACTATTTTTTATTGATTTATTTTTTTTGATTAATATATTTTCATAATTAATCAAAAATTAATGAAAAATTAATGTTTGATGATTTTATTTGTACATTATTTTAAATTTAATAACCAACAAAAAAAAAATTATGAAAAAAATTACAATTTTTACTTTTTGCCTATCTTTATTTTTGATAGGTAATATGTCAGCTCAAGAAACAGTATGGGTTTCTGCTCCCAGTGACAGACTTACTAAAGATGGTTTAAGTGAAGCTACTGCTTACGACAGTTTTGCTAGAGCTCTACTTGATATAAATACCGCAGGCGATGTATTAAGGGTTGTGGGAACTGTTGCTGCTGGATCTCAAAATTTAAGTCAAACAAATACAACACCTGGAGGAGAATCAATCAATAAAAATTTTCAATACACCATAGAAGGTGATTTGGGAGGATCAACTTTAACTGGTACTAATGGTCTTACAAGAATGTTTACAATCAACGCTGCTTCTGCAGGACAAGATGTAACTTTTAAAAACATCACTTTTACTGG
>CAMAWK010000185.1 GCA_945861915.1 Flavobacterium psychrophilum
AAGCCTCACGTCCTTTATTTAGTGATTTTGTGCTCGCTGCCGCATGACCTCTTGCAAGTGGCAATGTTCTTGTTACTGAATTATCAGCAGAACTTACACTAAAACAAGACCTGTTTTGGTAATAATCATAGCCTTTTTTCCCAGCTACATCTCCACCTGTTATTCCTCCAACATTATCAAAAGCTATAGTAAAACCTGTTTCAGTTGGAATAACTCTGCAAGTTAAAACAGCTTGTTTTATGTTTTGTCCTTGAGCTGATTTGGTTTTAAGTATTTGATAAGCATCTACTTCTTGAGGTGCAGATTTGACAATTCCAGAACTTCTCTCATTTGTATTATTGCTTTTGGTTCTTGTTTTTAAAGCTGCAGTTTTTTGAGCAAAAGTGAGGTTTGTATGACTAGCTAGTACAATCAAAGCAATTGTTAAAATTTTTAAATTTTTCATGATTTTTGGTTTTTAATGGGTTATTAAATTTAAACAGGAATTAATGAGCTTCCTGTTTATGATTATTTTTTTCCAGTTGATAAATCATAACTACTTAATTGGACATCTTTTTTAGAGATAGCAGTACAAGCACCGTCTTGAATTTCTAGTGAGAATCCTGCAGCACAACGACCTGATCCAGCTCCAGAACCGGAAGACATAGAACCTGAATTTGACACTCCCCAACTGAAAGAGCAAACTAAATCACACGTACCATTTGGGCAATCATCTAAAGGTATTTCACATTCGCCACTAGAACAAACTATTTTAGTGGTTTTCCCATCACATCTTTTGATTACCGTAAATTCTTTGAAAGTTGCTTTTGCCGTTTTATGAAAAGTAAAATCACTAAGAGTTGCTCTTCCTCTAGTTCTTTCCGAACTTATACCTACACCGGGCTCATCAACAGATATTTCTGATGGAGGAGAATCCGAGCTACCGCCAGCAACTCTTGCAGCTATTTTTTTAGCCGCTTTTAAGTCGTAGCCTTCTACAGCATCCGAAGAAACTTTATGAACTCCAGGTTCATCAATTGCAATTTCTGATGATGGTGCGCTTGAACTTGATTTATCCAATTCTTTAGTAATTACAAATGGTTTATGCATTCTTTTTCCTGTTGGCAATCCGCTTGCGGGATCTCTTGGGCTAACGATACTTACTGAATTATCAGCAGAACTTACGCTAAAGCAAGACATACTTTTATAAGAATCATAGCCTTTTTTACCAGCTACAACTCCACCTGAAATTCCAGCAACAGAACTAGTTGAAATGACATTATCAAAAGCTATAGTGCAACCAGTTTCAGTTGGTATTACTCGACATTTAATATTCTTTTTTACATCATAACCTGCAACTCTTTCGTTACATTGATTACTTTTTGTTCTTGTTTTTAGTACCGCTGTTTCTTGAGCTACTAGTTGATTTGCAAAACTTGTAATCGTAATAAGTGCGATTGTAATAATTTTTTTTTTCATGATTTCTAATTTTTAAATTGTTGTTAAAATTGTTGATTTTGGTTGTTTAAAGTAATAGATACTTTTAGTTTTAAAATTGTTACCCCTAATTTTTATTTTTTTTAAAGATTCTAATTTTTAATTGCCAAAAGAACTTTTACAACCTTATATCAACTTGCATGAATATTTGTTACCCCATATATTATTCTTTTTCCCCTTTTACGTCGGTAATTTTTAGAAATGTGTCTGTTGTTGCTGGCGTTGAAGTAGGCTTAGGATCTTCTGCTACTTTATCCCCAGACCATTTTATATTAGAAACATGTTTTTTCTGTGTTGTTGTAGCACCTTCTTTTATTACTCCTGGTTCGTCACCACTTGCAGATGCTTTGTTATTTGCATTAGTCAACTTAACAGTATAGTGTTGCTTTTCAGTTGCGGCTGCACCCTCTAGACTTTTACCTTTTTGAATCATACCGCCTTTTAGATGTTTAGAAGTTGATTTAGCATCTTGTTTTTCTCCTACAGCCATAATTTTATTTTCTCTTCCCTTTGGTGGATTATCCTTTCCATTCCACAATGTACCTATTGGTGGATTATTATTACTGGTTTTCTCGGAAGTTTCAGTATCCACTGGTAAATTTTTCAAATCATCAGCCGAAACTTTTCTACTTGACGGTTTTTTTATACTGTCATTTTTGGTAACTTGCCCAAAAGTTATCGAACCAAATAATAAAGCTCCAAGAAATGCGATCGATTTTTTCATATTACAAAAGTTTTAAAAGTGATAAAAATAATTTATTTGTTACTAAACCTAATTCTATTATTTATGTGGCCGTTTCTCCTATTCACGGCCGTGGCGTTTTTGCTCAAAAAGCCATTAAAGTTGGAACTGTTATTGAAGAATGTCCTATTATAAAGATGAAATTGCAAGAAATGACTGTTCGAAAACACATGTTACTTAACTATTACGCCTTTATGATAGACCAAGAACATGAATATACAGGAGTTGCTCTGGGTTATGGCTCATTGTATAACCATTCTGACAGTTGCAATGCTAGTTATTATTTCGATAAAGACAAAGAACTTATGATTTTTGAAGCCATTCAGCCCATTGCAAAAAATCAAGAAATCACTATTAGTTATCTTGGTCCAGAGTCTGCTGGACAATCTATCGAAAGCTGGTTTAACAAACCAGAGGTTTGATTTTTATTAAAATAAAAAAAAATATACTAATTTTATTTTAATATAATTGTTTTTTAAGGATTAAAATGATTTTAACTCAATTAAATCGGGTTTGTAAAATGACCATTAAAAACAGAAATTTGTGATTTGTTCAACACCAAATCTCACTTCAAATTTGATTACTTTTGTGAAAAATTCAATTTTTGTATGTCAATTGACCTTTCTACACTCGATCCAAAGAAAAATATAATTATTAAAGGCGCTCAAGTTCACAATCTCAAAAATGTGGATGTGGCAATTCCGAGAAACAAATTGGTGGTTATAACTGGTCTTTCGGGTTCTGGGAAGTCTAGTTTGGCTTTTGATACTTTGTATGCCGAAGGACAACGGCGTTATGTAGAAAGTTTGTCTTCGTATGCTCGTCAATTCTTGGGAAGATTAGACAAACCAAAAGTAGAATATATCAAAGGAATTGCACCAGCAATCGCTATCGAACAAAAGGTAAATACTACCAATGCGCGTTCTACTGTTGGAACTTCTACCGAAATTTACGATTATATCAAGTTGCTTTTTGCTAGAATAGGTCGCACTTTTTCGCCTGTTTCTGGACAGGAAGTTAAAAAAAATACCGTTTCGGATGTTATCAATGAGGTAAAAAAAATTGAAAAAGATAGCAAATGGTTGCTGCTGGCTCCTATAAATTTAGAAGCCGGAAGAACGTTGGATGATAAATTAAAAGCTTTGCTGAATCAAGGTTTTTCAAGAATTTTAGTCAATAATGAAACCATTCGTTTGGATGGTTTTGATGTAAAAGAGGTTAAAAAAAAGGATGTTTTATTAATTATTGATAGAATTGTAATAAATCCTGAAATAGATGCCGAAGAGGAATTTTACAATCGGTTGGGGGATGCAGTACAAACAGCTTTTTATGAAGGAAAAGGGATTTGTCATTTGCAGGAATTGAATACTAACAAGCGATTTTCCTACAGTAATAATTTCGAATTGGATGGCATCACTTTCTTAGAACCCAACGTTCATTTGTTCAGTTTCAACAATCCGTATGGAGCTTGTCCGGTTTGTGAAGGCTATGGAAATATTATCGGAATTGATGAGGAATTAGTTGTTCCAAATACTGCATTATCAGTTTTTGAAAATGCCATTTATCCTTGGCGCGGCGAAAGTATGGGTTGGTATCGGGATGAATTAGTCAATTCGGCTTATAAATTCGATTTTCCTATTCACAAACCTTTTTTTGAATTGACTGAAGCTCAAAAAGACTTAGTTTGGACAGGAAATAAATTCTTTCAAGGGTTGAATGCCTTCTTCAAGGAATTGGAAGAAAAAAATTATAAAATTCAAAATCGAGTAATGCTGTCTCGTTATCGAGGCAAAACCAAATGCCATTCTTGCAAAGGAAAACGTCTCAGAGTAGAAGCTTCGTATGTAAAAATTAACTCGAAAACCGTTTCAGATTTGGTTGATTTACCGATTAAACATTTGGTTACTTTTTTCAAAAATATCGATTTGGATGTTTATGAAAAACAAATTGCCAAACGATTATTAGTCGAAATCAACAATCGGTTGTCGTTTCTTGTCGAAGTTGGTTTGGATTATTTGACTTTAAATAGAAATTCAGCCACGCTGTCTGGTGGCGAATCGCAGCGTATCAATTTAGCAACTTCGCTCGGAAGTAGTTTGGTGGGTTCGATGTATATTCTGGACGAGCCGAGTATTGGTTTGCATCCAAAAGATTCTGAACGGTTGATTATAGTGTTGCAATCGCTGCGTGATTTGGGGAATACTGTGATCGTAGTCGAACACGATGAAGATATTATGAAAGCCGCCGATATGATTATTGATATTGGTCCCGAAGCGGGGACTTTTGGGGGCGAATTAGTCGCTCAAGGAACCTATAACGAAATCCTGAAATCGACTTCATTAACAGCGAAATACCTAAACGGAGAACTCGAAATTAAAACACCCAGAAT
>CAMAWK010000186.1 GCA_945861915.1 Flavobacterium psychrophilum
AACGGAATTAAGTCAATTTCTACTTGATTTTTCTAAGATAGAAGGCAACAAAATCTTAGTTCACGGTGGCGGAAAATCGGCGACCAAAATGGCTCAGAGTATTGGTTTGGTTCCTCAAATGATTGAGGGACGACGAATTACTGATAAACCCATGCTCGATGTGGTCGTTATGATTTACGCTGGTGAAATTAACAAAAATATAGTGGCTCAATTGCAAGCCAATAATACAAATGCAATAGGTTTTTCAGGTGCAGATGGAAATTTGATTCTATCCGCCAAAAGAAACCATCCAACGATTGATTATGGTTTTGTGGGCGATGTTCAAAAAGTAAATACTGAATTATTAGCAATATTGATTAACAACGGAATTGTCCCTGTTTTTTGTGCGATTACTCACGACGGTAACGGGCAATTATTAAACACGAATGCCGACACGATTGCCAGCGAATTAGCCATTGCAGCTTCAACAATCTTTGATGTAACCTTAAATTATTGCTTCGAAAAAGCGGGAGTATTAACAGATGTTGACGACGAAAATTCTGTGATTACCAATATTAATTCGGCATTGTATTTAAAATTAAAAGAAGAAGGTGCTATTCATTCGGGAATGATTCCTAAATTAGATAATTGTTTCAATAGTTTGTCCAAAGGCGTTCAGAAAATAAAAATTGGTCATCATAAGATGTTGAAAAATGATAATGCAATTTGTACGAGCATTCAATTATAAAAAGTTAAACACAAATTACACACACGAGCGAACCGAACTGAGAAAATGTATTTTCTCAAATTTTCATTTTTCAATTAAAAAAAATTCGTGAATTAGTGGCTAAAACAAATATGAAAAACATACAAACCCTAACCCAAGAAGCCATTGCGCTTTTAAAATCGCTCATTGAAACGCCTTCCTTTTCTAGCGAAGAAGATCAAACGGCATTTTTAATCGAAAATTGGTTTACACAAAATAGTATTCCTTTCGAAAGAGAGAATAATAATATTTGGGCATACAACCAACAATTTGACCCATCTAAACCCACACTTTTACTCAATTCACATCACGATACCGTAAAACCAAATCAAGGCTATACCAAAAATCCGTTTGAAGCGATTGTCGAAGACGGAAAATTATATGGATTAGGAAGTAATGATGCTGGAGGAGCTTTGGTTTCGTTACTAGCAACATTTACCTATTTTTATTCACAAGAAAATCTGCCTCACAATATTGTAATTGTTGCCTCGGCAGAGGAAGAAAGCAGTGGAAAAAATGGACTTAATAGTGTTTTAAAACATTTACCAGAATTAGATTGTGCCATCATTGGCGAACCTACTTTAATGCAATTGGCTATAGCCGAAAAAGGATTATTAGTTCTGGATATTGTAGTAAAAGGAACAGCCAGTCACGCTGCACACAACAATCCCGACAATCCTATTTACAATGCTATGCCTGCTATAGATTGGTTTAAAACCTATCAATTTGAGAAAATTTCCGAAGTTTTAGGTCCTGTAAAAATGACGGTTACCCAAGTTACTGCAGGAAAACAACACAATGTTGTACCTGCCGAATGTCATTTGGTGGTTGATATTCGTGTGAATGATTGTTACAACAATACCGAAATTTTAGAAACGGTAAAAGCAAACGTAAATGCAGAAGTTACGCCACGTTCAATGCACTTAAACGCTTCTTCAATTCCCGTTTTACATGGATTGGTTCAAGCAGGAATCGCACTAGGCAGAACCACTTATGGCTCTCCAACGCTGTCAGATCAATCAGTTTTAAGTTGTCAATCTTTAAAGTTAGGACCAGGTGAAAGCCTACGTTCTCACTCGGCAGACGAATTTATTTTCATCAACGAAATCGAAGAAGGAATCGAATTATATATCAAAATATTGACGGATTTTTTTAAAATATAATTAGGTAAAGACAGCTTGCTAGCTGACTCTACATAAACAATACAACCTATGAAACTTTGGGAAAAAGGAATACCTACCGATAAACAAATAGAACAGTTCACAGTTGGAAACGATCGTGAATTAGATCTTGTATTAGCCAAATACGATGCTTTGGGATCCATTGCTCATGCCAAAATGTTAGGGCAAATTGGGCTTTTAACAAATTCCGAAACCGATTCGTTGGTTTTGACTCTCGAAGATATCATCAACGATATTGCCAAAGGTAATTTTGAAATTGAGGATAGTTTTGAAGATGTACATTCCAAAATCGAATACTTGCTGACCGCAAAACTAGGCGATACAGGAAAAAAAATTCATACCGCTCGATCTCGAAATGATCAAGTTTTGGTGGATGTGAATTTGTATTTAAAAGATGTAGTAACCGAATTCAAATCACAAGTAAAAACCTTGTTCGATTTGTTGATGGAATCTGCCGAGAAACATCAAAATGTATTGTTGCCCGGTTATACCCATTTACAAATTGCGATGCCCTCTTCTTTCGGGATGTGGTTTTCTGCCTATGCCGAAACATTGATAGACGACATAACAATGTTGAATGCTGCCTTGAAAATCGTGGATCAAAATCCTTTAGGTTCTGCGGCAGGTTATGGAAGTTCTTTTCCAATTAATAGAACATTTACCACTGAAGAATTGGGCTTTGAAACCTTGAAATACAATTCGGTGGCGGCACAAATGAGTCGTGGCAAATCAGAAAAAACGGTTGCTTTTGCTATGAGTATCGTGGCTTCTACTCTTTCTAAATTCTCGATGGATGTGTGTTTGTATATGAGTCAGAATTTTGATTTCATCAGTTTACCAGCCCATCTCACAACGGGTTCGAGCATTATGCCTCACAAAAAAAACCCAGATGTTTTTGAGTTAATTCGTGGCAAATGCAACAAGATTCAAGCCTTGCCTTATGAAATTACGCTTATTACAAACAACTTACCCAGCGGCTATCACCGTGATTTACAGTTATTGAAAGAAGGATTGTTTCCTGCCATTCAAAACCTGAAAGCCTGTTTGGATATTGCCATTTTCTCCATCAAAGACATTCAAGTTAAAGACAATATTTTGGCTGATAAAAAATATGATTACCTCTTTACTGTAGATACTTTAAATGAAATGGTGGTTGCTGGAATGCCGTTTAGAGATGCTTATAAAGCAGTAGCCGAACAACTAGAAAATGGCACATATCAATCACCTACAGCAACCCAACATACCCACGAAGGCAGTATCAATAATTTGTGTTTGAAGGAGATTAAAGTAAAAATGAATCAGGCTTTGCTTTAGTTGGGCTTATTTTTCAAATAGCACACAGATATGAACAGTTTTGTATTTGAGTGCGGTAGGGTTGACTGGTCAAATAATTTAGCTATTAACAAAATCTGCTTTTCTGGATTGTTTCGTACAAAACAATAGAAAAAAAATTTTTACTGGAACAGTTTGTACACTTTGCAGAAAGCGTTCCAGTAGATTTTTGAGTGAAAATGAATTTAAGGTAAATGGTTTGTAAAAGAAAAGGTATATATTTGGAAAACAAAAAAGCGAAATAAACCTTCGCCAATCTACCCAAATTTGGGTGTATAGGCGAAGGTTTGTTTCGCCTATATACAAGTTAGTGGCAAGCATAGAACGACCGTCACGCATATGATAACACGATAAAAAAATGAAAATAGATATAACGTTTAATGTTTACACAGACGCAAATGGTGGCGACCCGGACAGCACAAGTCCGACACTTCGCTCATATCATAAAATGCTATGGAGTAAATCATTGCCAAACGGACAATCTTTTGAATTATACAACAAAAAAAGTGGAGCATATTTATATCACAAATCGGAACTTGGAGAATTCAATTTAGGCAGTGATGCCATAACTCATTCATATCGAAATCAAACAAGAAAACAATGGTTGATAAAACAAATTCCAAATGAAGTAAACGAACTTTTTGACATAGGTTCAACTATTGGTGCTTACACACTATTTCCGAAAAATAAAATAGACAACAAGTTTACAATCAATCAAGCTCGTGGAATAAACAGCTTAATTGACGACAGGTTTGACCTGACTTTAGAATGTATCAGACTTTTTTACACAGGACAACAAAACCCACTTAACGACACATTTTTAAGATACAAGAACTTCTTCGACTTGTTTGAGAACTTTAAAGGTTACATTGACTTCTTTTTACTCAACGACCTTATTGATGAGAATGAAAATATTAAGTTTTACTTACCGTTTGACAACTTCAAAATAAGACCAACATTTGCGGACATTGAAGAATATTTGATTTACAAAAAAGGAGTAATGGACTTTATAAAAGCACGTAACAAACGAATTGACAACTATGCTTACAAACAGACGACAGAACAGAATGCCAGCCACTAACAGCACCTACCCAAAAGGCGGGGTTTCGTGTTCCAAAGACAGTTTTGTGGTTAATCAAACATTAGTTTTTCAAATCAAGTTTTGTGGTAAAAGTCCCGCCCTTCGGGTAGCTGCAATACGTTGAAGCCTGACATAAAAAGTCATAAGATTGGAATAAATACAATATTACATTTATAAAATACCCCAAAAAGTTATAGCTTTTTGGGGTATTTTATTTTAATTCGTAAGTATTAAATCCTTACTTAGCAAGAAGTTCAATAATTTTTG
>CAMAWK010000187.1 GCA_945861915.1 Flavobacterium psychrophilum
TTTGATTTTGTACCAATTTATTCAAAAATCTGATTGTAAAAGTAATAAAACAACTTCTTGTAAAATTGATGAAAGGTTAAATATTTTTTTTAAAATTAATTTCACAATTCAAACCGTATCTTTGCGTTTAAGAATTCTTTTTTTTATGTTTTGAATCCAACTTTAAATGGAAAATAAGATTCCTAACAAGCCAATTCTAAATGATAAAAGTCTATTAATTTTTTTAAAATGAAGCTACTAACTAAAAAAATAATTGTTTTCTTTTTTTTCATGATATCGGTTGTTTGTTATTCGCAAGAAAAAACAATTATTGACGAAACGAATGTTGAAAAAGATACTACTGGAATGAAAACTTCTTCAACACATTCATGTTGTACAAAAGCTATTCCTGATAGATTTAAATCAAAGTCAGATTCTACATTTTCTTTTGATAAACAGAAAAAAAATCCAAGTATACAAAATAAAGAAGGTATGGTTTGGATTCCGGGAGGTACTTTTGAAATGGGAGGCGATAATAATCAAGCGCGTCAAGATGAATTTCCAAAACATTCAGTGACTGTAGATGGTTTTTATATGGATAGTACAGAAGTAACCAATGCTCAGTTTGCCAAATTTGTTGCAGCAACTGGTTACATCACTACTGCAGAAAAAGATATCGATTGGGAAGATTTAAAAAGTCAATTGCCTCCAGATACTCCTAAACCCGATGATGCCACTTTAAAAGCAGCTTCTTTAGTGTTTGTTCCAACTGAAACAGAAGTAAATTTACAAGACTACAGTCAGTGGTGGAGCTGGTCGCACGGTGCCAGTTGGAAACATCCAAAAGGAATAAATAGTGACATTGTTGGAAAAGAAAATTTACCAGTAGTGCACATTAGTTGGGATGATGCGAATTGGTATTGTAAATGGGCAGGTAAACGTTTGCCAACTGAGGCAGAATGGGAATATGCTGCTCGAGGAGGTTTACAAAAGAATGTCTATGTTTGGGGAAATGATAGTGTTGTAGATGAAAAAAAACAATGTAATTATTGGCAAGGAACTTTTCCTTTTAAAAATGAAGTTATGGATGGTTTTTTTGGTTCGTCTCCTGTAAAATCATTCAAACCAAACGGATACGATTTGTATGATATGGCAGGTAATGTTTGGGAATGGTGTTCTGATAACTACAATTATAATTATTACAGCGAATTTACAGAATCAAAAAAAACTCTAAATCCGAAAGGTCCTGAAAAAAGCTATGATCCTGACGAACCTTTATTGGCAAAAAAAGTAATGCGTGGTGGTTCGTTTCTTTGTAATGAATCCTATTGTAGCGGCTATCGAGTTTCGGCTAGAATGAAAAGTTCACCAGATTCCTCGATGGAACATTTAGGTTTTAGATGTGTAGCCAATTAAATTTTTTAAGTAATAAAATTACCCCAAAATGATTAAATATAAGTTCTTTCTAATTTCTCTAATTAGTTTGTTTTTTGCTCAAGCTGTTGTAGCTCAAAATGGAACAATAACTGGCTCTGTAGTCGATTTTCAAAATAATGCATCAATGGAATATGTTAACGTAAGTCTAATAAACCCCACTAATTCAACAATTGTAGCAGGCGTTTTGACAAAAGGGAATGGTGCGTTTAGGATTTCTAATATTGAGGCTGGAAAGTATACTATCAAACTATATTTTTTTGGTTACGAAACGCTTTTATTAGAAAATCAATTTATTGAAAACAACCGCCAAACTCAATTAGGAATTCTAAAATTAAAACGAAGCATTCAGTCTTTGGACGAAGTCGTTGTTTCTGGAAAAACTAAAGATTCTTATAATAAAATTGATAAACAACAATATCGAGCCGAACAATTTCAAACCTCAAAAGGCGGTTCAGCTATTGATGTTGTTAAGAATTTACCATCGGTATCGGTAAATGGGCAGGGGGATATTAGTTTAAGAGGCTCCAATGGTTTTATGGTATTGATTAATGGAAAACCTGTTCTGACTGATGCAGCAACGGTTTTAAGTCAAATGCCTGCCAATTCAATTAGCAATATCGAGCTAATAACCGCGCCTTCTGCTAAATATGACCCTGACGGAAAAGGGGGAATTATCAATATTATTACAACCAAAGGTGCTGCGGATGGCTTTGCTTTAGCTACCAATGTTATGGGAGGATTACCAAGTACAGATGATTACAACAATCTCGAAAAACCAAAACGATTTGGTGGCGATGTTACCCTCAATTACAAAAAGAACAAAATCGATTTAGCATTAAGTGCTAATTATCAGAGAAACGACATCAATGGTTTTCGAGAGGGGAATGTCTCAACAATAGATATTGAAAACGAAACCATAACTCGATTTCCTTCGTGTGGAGAACGTAGTTTTGACAAAAAAAACTATTCCACAAAAGCATCAATGACTTATTCAGCGAATCAAAATAATGTTTTTAGTTTTGGTTTTTTTGTGGGTCAAAGATTTCAAGCCAGACGAGCAGACATAGTTTATGACAATTCTACATCCGATTTGACAACCAATTCAATTTTGAGTCAAAACACTTATTTTAATTCGAATGTGCAAACCAAAGAAGGTACTTTTACACTCAGTAATTTAGATTATTCGTATATTTTTAAGAATAAATCTACATTGTCATCTTCTGTTTTGTATGAAAAAGCACGATTGTATGGCAATACAATCAATAAAAATCTGGATTATCCAGCAAAAACAACTATTTTTCAAGAAGTTACAAATCCCTACAATAATCCTATTTCGGGTTTGCGTTTAAAGTTAGATTATTCAATTACAAAAGGTTCTGGAACATGGGAAACTGGGTATCAATTTCGAAATGATGAGCAAGAAGGAACTTTTGGGTATACTATTTTTCCTGAGCCAATTCCAGCTGTAGATAATTCCAAGTTTAGAGGAACCGTTCATTCTAAAAATCAAATCAATTCGGTTTATTCTCAATATTCTAGAAAATTATCTAAAATACACTATGTTGCAGGATTGCGTTATGAATATTCAGCCAGAAAAGTAGTGTTGTCGTCCGAGACCTCTCCTCATTTTTTGTATTTGAGTAATCTTTTTCCATCCGCAAATTTGGTATACACTTTCAATCCTCAATGGAATATCAAAGCTGGATATAGCAAACGAGTGCAGCGTAATAACAATTATGAATTGAATCCGATTCCGGAAAGAGAGCATTCTGAAACACTAGAACAAGGCGATCCCGATTTATTACCACAATTTGTTGATTTAGCCGAGTTAGGATTAAATCATTCGTTCAAAAAAGGAACTTTTTTTACTACTCTATATTATCAAAAAATTAAAAACCCAATCCAAAGGGTAAATAGTGTTTATGCGGATACGATTTTGAATCGTGTTTTTACAAATGCCGAAAAAGCAAGGCTTTTTGGATTAGAATTTGGAACTAATTTTAAACCAAGAAAATGGGTTTCCATTTTTGCAGGTGGAACTATTTACAATTATAAAGTGAATGGGAATTTAACTATTTTAGAGGAGGTTTCTTCTGTAAATAATTCAAATTGGGTTTATTCTTTAAACACCAATACGACATTTAATTTAGATGCGAATTTATTAGTTACTGCCAATGTAAATTACACATCTGCAAAACCAACCGCTCAAGGAGAAGATTCTCGATTTTTGTCTCCCAATTTATCGATAAAGAAAACTGTTTTAGCAGGAAAAGGATCGATTGGATTTCAATGGCAAAATGTCAATTTTGGAAATTTGAATTCGAATCAACAAAGAATAACCACTCGAGGAAAAGATTTTTACACCACTACCAATTATATTTATGAAACTAATGTTTTGCTAGTTAATTTTAGTTATAATTTTAATAAGTTGACCAGCAAAAACAAACTTCCAGCGAGTGAAATAGGAGAGAAGGAGTTTTAATTTTGAGCTTTGTTTTCTAATAAAATAAATTGAAATATATCCTTATTTTAAGACTCTTATTTTTTTAAAACGTTAAGAATATAACAAAAAGTTTAAAAACACAATTTTACTTTTTTAGATTTGCCACTTTAAGTGAAAGTTAATTAATTAATTTTGTACCCAACTAAAGAATATGTTTTTGAATCTGATAAAAGATTATTTTTTAAAAAGAATCTTAAAAAATAACTTGCAAAATGTAAAGAGTAGTTCTTCCGCATCTAAAATATATACAGTTGGTATTGTAGTAGACGAGAGTTATTTTTTTGAAAAGGAAGCTTTAGTTAAAGAGTTAGTTGCTAACGGAATTTTGGAGCAAAATATTAAACTGATTGTTTATAAAGATAAGTTCAAAAAAAACGAAACCGACTCTCAACCCACTTTTGGAATTAAACATCTTAATTGGAAAGCAGAAATTACAGAATCATTCGTTTATGAATTTATCAATGAAAAATTTGATTTGCTAATCAATTATTATGATATTGAAAAGGCAATTTTGCTCAAGGTTACAAATAATTCTAAAGCGCATTTTAAAGTAGGTTTTTCATCGGTTGACAAACGGTTAAATCATTTGATGATTACTACAAATGCTGAAAACTATCCCGTTTTTATACATGAATTATTTAGGTATTTAAAAATATTAAACAAATT
>CAMAWK010000188.1 GCA_945861915.1 Flavobacterium psychrophilum
CTAGCTTTAAACATAGGACAAGCTCAAGAAATTAACGAAGCTTTGCGTTACGCACAAGACAACCTCAACGGAACAGCCCGATTTAGCGCGATGAGTGGTGCTTTTGGCGCATTGGGTGGAGATATGTCGTCTTTAAATGTAAATCCTGCCGGATCGGCTATTTTTAACAACAATCAAGCAGCAGTTACCTTGAGTAATTACAACACCAAAAACAACTCGACTTATTTTGGTAGCAGTTATCTCGAAAAAAATAATGCTGTTGATTTAAATCAAGCAGGAGCAGTTTTTGTTTTTAAAAATCAAGATATTAAAAGCGTTTGGAAAAAGTTTTCACTAGGTATTAATTACGAGAACAAAAATAATTTTGACAATAAAGTTGTTTCTGTTGGAACCAATACAAACAATTCAATCGACCAATATTTTTTACATTATGCAAATGCCAATGGAGGAATTTCGGTAACTAATTTACAACTACAGGACGATGAAACTAAAACAGAACTATATGATTTTCTTGGATCTAATTATGGTTTTGGTGCTCAACAAGCTTTCTTGGGTTATCAAGGGTATGTTATCGACAAATCTGCAAATTATAACGAATCCAACAACCGTCAATATGTTTCACTTGTTCCTGATGGAGACTATTTTCATGAAAACGAAGTAGTATCTAGTGGCTACAACGGAAAAATAACCTTAAATGGCTCTAGCTCATACAAAGACATCCTATTTTTGGGTCTGAATATAAATGTACACTTTATTGATTATACTCAATCTTCTAGTTTTTATGAAGAAAACAATGCTCCATTAACTCCTGACTACACTGTCTCAAGATTGCGGTTTGATAACGAATTATACACTTTCGGCAATGGATTTTCATTTCAATTAGGTGCAATTGTAAAAGCAACCAAAGAAATCAGATTGGGTTTAGGATATGAATCGCCTACCTATTATAATTTGAATGATCGATTATCTCAACGCCTAAATGTGGTTAGCGAAAATAATATAGAGGAATTACCTATTGATAGTGTAGAACCTCAATTTCCAACAATTTTTCAACCTTACTCATTGCAAACACCAGCTAAAATAACTGGAAGTTTTGCCTATATTTTTGGAAAAACAGGCTTATTAAGCTTAGATTATGCCCTTAGAAATTACAGTAATATGAATTTCACACCCAACAATGATTTTAATTCAATAAATGATGCCATGGCAAATCTACTGGATCGTACAGGCGAATTAAGAATAGGTGGAGAATACAAAATAAAACAATGGAGCCTTCGTGGTGGCTATCGTTTTGAAGAAAGTCCTTATAAAAACAAGACTACTATGGGCGATTTAAAAGGCTATTCAGGAGGATTAGGTTACAATTTTGGTTCAACCAAATTAGATTTGTCTTATTCTACTTCAAAAAGAGATTCATACCAAGAGTTTTTCTCTGAGGGATTCACGGATGGTTCTAGAATAAACACACAAAATAATAACGTATCACTTAGCTTAGTATTTGAATTATAATATATTTTGTTTTTAATTAGTCTTAAAAACCATTTCAATTCTTGAGATGGTTTTTTTGTTTGAAAAGAATCAAAAAATAAACTGAATATTCCTTAAAATAAAAATCGTAATTTTGCAAAAATTCCAAAATATCGGAATACGAAACCTATGAGAACGAAGTCTTTAAAAAAGAATAAAATCAATGTCATCACCCTTGGATGTTCCAAAAATGTCTATGACAGCGAAGTGTTAATGGGGCAATTAAAAGCCAGCGGAAAAGAAGTCGTTCATGAACAAGAAGGTAATATCGTTGTCATCAATACCTGCGGTTTTATTGATAATGCCAAAGCCGAATCGGTGAATATGATTTTGGAATATGCCGATAAAAAAGAGAAAGGATTGGTTGACAAAGTCTTTGTTACTGGCTGTTTGTCCGAAAGATACCGACCCGATTTAGAAAAAGAAATCCCGAATGTTGATCAATATTTTGGAACAACCGAATTACCAGCCTTATTAAAAGCTTTGGGAGCCGATTACAAACATGAATTATTGGGCGAACGCATCACAACAACGCCCAAAAACTACGCGTATCTCAAAATTGCCGAAGGCTGCGACAGACCTTGTAGTTTTTGTGCCATTCCGATTATGCGAGGAAAACACGTTTCGCAAACTATTGAAAAATTGGTTAAAGAAGCTCAAGGATTGGCAAAAGATGGTGTAAAAGAATTGATTTTAATTGCACAAGATTTAACTTATTACGGTTTAGATATTTACAAAAAACGAAATCTAGGTGAATTGCTAGAAGCTTTAGTAAAAGTGGAAGGCATCGAATGGATTCGTTTGCATTATGCTTTTCCGACAGGATTTCCGATGGATGTTTTAGAAATCATGAAGCGTGAACCTAAAATTTGTAACTACATTGATATTCCATTGCAGCATATTTCAGATTCTATTCTAAAATCCATGCGACGAGGAACAACCAAAGAAAAAACAACTCAATTGTTACAGGATTTTCGAAAAGCAGTTCCGGGAATTACGATTAGAACGACTTTGATTGTTGGTTATCCTGGAGAATCCCAAGAAGATTTTGAAACTATGAGAGATTGGGTTCAAGAAATGAAATTCGAACGATTGGGTTGTTTTACCTATTCGCACGAAGAAAACACACACGCTTATTTACTTGAAGATAATGTCCCAGAAGATGTAAAACAAGCTCGTGCGAACGAAATTATGGAAATTCAATCTCAAATTTCTTGGGATTTGAATCAAGAAAAAATCGGTAAAACGTTCAAATGTATTATCGACCGAAAAGAAGGCGCTCATTTTGTGGGAAGAACCGAATTTGACAGTCCAGATGTAGATAACGAAGTTTTAATTGATGCATCGAAACACTATTTAAAAACAGGTGAATTTGTTATGATAAAAGTGACCGATGCGACCGAGTTTGATTTATTTGCAGAACCCGTTTAAATATATTTTATGAAAAATTTTAAAATTTTAATTAGCTCATCTCTTATTTTACTTTCAATAAATAGTATTTCTGCGCAATATGGAACGAATCGAAGTGGTTTGGGAAGAGGAAACAGCAGTATGGATCAAATGAATCAAGGGATGCCGGAAGACAAACCTGAAGAAATCCCTGTTGAAAAAACAATTGCAGATATAATGGATGGGTTGAAACCAGCAGTTAATCTTGATGAATTACAGGTTATTGCCATTTCAAATGTTTTGAAAGAAAGCATCAGAGAACAAGGTATTTTGTTAAAACAAAACTTTAGCGAAGAAGATAGAAACAAAAATTTCACTGCCCTTTCTGAAGTTACGGATAGAAAAATAATGGCTTTTTTGAACAAAGATCAAAAGGAAAAATACCTGCTTTTTAAGGAAACCAAAAACATTCCTAAAAAAAGAAAGTCAAAAAAAGAAAAGAAATAATTTTCTTTTAAAATAATAATACACTAACAGTTATGACCTTATCAAAAAAAAGTTTCGGTATACTCCTACTCTATTTAATTTTTATTTCTTGTTCAACAAATAAATACAAGAAAAGCGAAAAAGAATACGAATCAAAATTGAGTACAATAAAAGAAACTATTTCTGAGAAAGAAGCTCCTTCACTGGTAAAAATAGAAGTTCCAAAGACAAATGCGGATTCACTTTATTTAAATCAATTACTTAAATACAAAGATTCGATTTCAAAAACAGGAAAAATTCCTCTGCAAAATGGCATCAGCACCGAATGGATTGGTACAGTAAATTTCAATCTTCGAAAACCGAATTTTGTCATCATTCACCATACCGCACAAGATTCACTTCAACAAACCATCAAGACATTTACAAAAACTCAAAGCAATGTAAGTGCGCATTACATTATTTCAAAAGATGGAAAAATAGTTCACATGCTCAATGATTATCTTCGAGCTTGGCATGCAGGAGTTTCGAGTTGGGGTAAAAATACAGACATTAATTCGGCTTCTATTGGGATTGAATTAGATAATAACGGAATTGAACCTTTTTCGGATTTGCAAATCACTAGTCTTGTTGCTTTATTAAGCAAACTTAAAAAAGACTACAATGTTCCGACCGAAAATTTTATTGGTCATTCAGACATTGCTCCTACCCGAAAAAAAGACCCTAGCGCCTTATTCCCATGGAAAACATTAGCTTCAATGGGATTTGGTATTTGGCCTGACGAGATTGTAGAAGATGCACCAGCAACTTTTAATATCGAACAAGGATTGCGAATTATTGGTTACAATACTCAAAATCTTACGGCAGCAATAACAGCTTTTAAACTTCATTTTATTCAAACCGATATAGATGCATATTTAGATCAAAAGACTATTAATGCTATTTACAACTTGTCGAAAAAGCAATAAAAATTGTTTTACTAATCAAAAAACTGGTATAAACCATTCTAGATTCAAAGCTATTTTACGGTCCGCAAGAGTCGCAAGGCAGGAAATCAGGGACGCTTTACAGCGTTAAAACTGTTTAGTAAGCCTGAATTAAAATAATTAAGTAGCTATCCAAAACAAAAAAGTCCCCGC
>CAMAWK010000189.1 GCA_945861915.1 Flavobacterium psychrophilum
TTGTTCGTAGGATTCCGTTATTTTCCAAACAAGAATTTGGGAAGCATTTTCTATAAAATTGTTTTGGTATAAAGGCATTGGTTATTTTTCTGCTTTTCAGAAGATTATAATGGTAAACAACTCATAAAATTGGTCAAATGTTTTTAAAACTATAAGTTATTATGTAAATTTGCGAAAATTTTTATAATTACAAATATACTATAAATGAGTACAACGACTATGCCTTATGTGGCTTTTAAAGTAAAAGACATTTCTCTAGCAGCTTGGGGAAGAAAAGAAATTGAATTAGCAGAGGCTGAAATGCCAGGTTTGATGGCGCTTCGTGCAGAATATAAAGACGAACAACCATTAGCTGGAGCTCGTATTGCAGGATGTTTGCACATGACCATTCAAACGGCGGTTTTAATCGAGACTTTAATTGCTTTGGGTGCTGAAGTGACTTGGAGTTCTTGTAACATTTTTTCTACTCAAGATCAGGCTGCTGCTGCTATTGCTGCTGCTGGAATTCAGGTGTATGCTTGGAAAGGTCTAGATGAGGAGTCTTTTGACTGGTGTATTGAACAAACGTTATTTTTTGGCGAAGACCGCAAACCATTGAATATGATTTTGGATGACGGTGGCGATTTGACCAATATGGTTTTTGATCGTTTTCCTGAGTTGATTCCGGGAATCAAAGGATTGTCTGAAGAAACTACAACAGGTGTTCACCGTTTATACGAAAGAATGAAAGCAGGAACCTTATTTATGCCAGCTATCAATGTGAATGACTCAGTTACCAAATCGAAATTTGATAATAAATACGGTTGTAAAGAATCGGCTGTGGATGCGGTTCGTCGTGCTACCGATATTATGTTGGCTGGAAAAAGAGTAATTGTTTGTGGGTATGGTGATGTTGGTAAAGGAACTGCTGCATCGTTTAGAGGTGCAGGATCAATTGTTACTGTTACCGAAATTGACCCAATTTGTGCATTACAAGCGGCAATGGACGGTTTTGAAGTAAAAAAATTAAACACCGTTATAGCTACTGCCGATATTATCATCACAACTACAGGAAACAAAGACATAGTTTTGGGTTCTCATTTCGAACAAATGAAAGACAAAACCATCGTTTGTAACATTGGGCATTTTGATAACGAAATTGATATGGCTTGGTTAAACACCAATCACGGTGCATCGAAAATTGAAATCAAACCACAAGTAGATAAATATACCATTGCAGGGAAAGATATTCTTATCTTGGCTGAAGGTCGTTTGGTAAACCTAGGTTGTGCGACAGGTCACCCAAGTTTTGTAATGAGTAACTCATTTACCAACCAAACATTGGCTCAAATTGAATTATGGAAAAACAGTGCTTCTTATAACAATGAAGTATACATGTTACCTAAGCATTTAGACGAAAAAGTAGCTATGTTGCATTTGGCGAAACTAGGTGTTGAATTAGAAACTTTACGAAAAGATCAAGCAGATTATATTGGTGTGGGTGTCGAAGGACCATTTAAACCAGAGTATTATAGATACTAGATTTAAGATTAGTGATTGCTGATTTTATAATTTCAGATTTAACCCTTGCAGCAATGTGAGGGTTTTTTTTACTTATTTTTTATAAACTAAAAACCCTTTTTTAATAATATAGAAATGCTTTTGTTATGTTTGAAAATTCAATTTATAAATGAATTACACCTCCAATATTATAACTATATCCACCGTTTGTGGTTTCAAAAGTGTTATATTTATAAGCTTTCGACAAACCATTAAAAAATTGCGCATCGATAAGAATTCCAAATTTTTTGTTTATTTCAATTTTGTAACCAATGCCATAAGTAAATCCTATTTGAAAAGAGTTTATGTATTTACTATTCACTTCTTCAAATTTACCAGTTTCGTTTTCTGATGCTTTAGTTAAAAAAGAAGGGCTTAATCCAAAATTTAAATTCCATTTTCTTGTACTTCCAAAGTGCCAGTTAGCGTTTACGGGAATTCCTAAATAGTTCAGTTTGTCCTCTAAAACATAAAAATTTGTTTTGTCTTTTCCGCCCATTTTGTAAGCGATTAATCCTGAACGTAAACTCCAACGGTTATTGAAATAATAATCAGCAGTAATACCAAATTCAATACCTGAATTGTATTCTGAAAATTCCTCTCCGTCATATTGGGCAAAACTAGAAGAACCAATTTTTGGAGTAATTTCAAAAGTACCTCTCTCTTTTTGTTGAGCAGTTGTAAAACTGAATGTAGCTATTGCCACAATAGAAAATATTGTTTTTTTCATTTCTTTAAGAATTTGAATACAAAAATAGCTTTTAAGGTTTTAAAATCAAAGAATGAATTAAATTTTATTGAGGAAATATAATAAAAAATATTTGTCATTAAGCATATGTGTTTTTTATAGCGTTTTAGGTATATTTTATGAATAGAAATAGGTTTTTATTACCAATTATAATCACAAAATAAACTGTACTTTTGATTTTTTATATCTGAAATCAAAAATCGTTAATCTACATTCTTCAATCTTCATGAACTGGGAACAACTATTATCACTGCGCCGTCAAGGCGACACAAGCAAACGATTACGAAAAGAGCAAGATAATACTCGACTGGGTTTCGAGGTAGATTATGATCGAATTATTTTCTCATCTGCCTTTAGAAGTTTGCAAGACAAAACACAAGTGATTCCACTTTCAAAAACCGATTTTGTTCACACACGACTCACTCATAGTCTGGAAGTTTCTGTTGTCGGACGTTCTATTGGGCGATTAGTGGGAAAAAAAATGATTGAAAAATACCCGCATTTATCAGCAACACATGGTTTTCAAGCCAATGATTTCGGAGCGATTGTTGCCGCAGCTTCGTTGGCACACGACATTGGGAACCCGCCTTTTGGACATTCAGGAGAAAAGGCTATTGGAGAATATTTTTCTATAGGAAAAGGACAGCAATTCAAAGCTCAATTGACTGCCAAACAATGGCAAGATTTAATCGATTTTGAAGGCAATGCAAATGGGTTTTCAGTACTCACCGCGAGTCGTCCAGGAATTGAAGGTGGTTTGCGAATTTCTTACGCTACTTTGGGTGCTTTTATGAAATACCCGAAGGAAAGTTTGCCAAAAAAACCAACAGCTAATATCGCCGATAAAAAATATGGTTTTTTTCAATCGGACAAACTTTTCTTTGAAGAAGTCGCCACAGAATTAGGCTTAATTCCAAACAAAATAGGAAACGATATTGGATACGAAAGACATCCTTTGGCATATTTGGTTGAAGCTGCCGATGATATTTGTTACACCATCATCGATTTTGAAGACGGAATAAATTTGGGTTTAGTTTCTGAAGATTTTGCTTTAGAATATCTTATAAAATTAGTCAAAGACAGTATCGATTCTTCAAAATACAATACTTTAATTACCAAAGAAGATCGAATTAGCTATTTACGAGCCTTGGCAATTGGTAGTTTAATTAACGATGCTGTGATAGTATTTGTCGAAAACGAAGAAGCCATTTTAGCAGGTAAATATCCTTTTGCTTTGATGGATAAAAGCAAATACAAAGTTCAAATGGATGATATTATCAAGTTGAGCGTCAAAAATATTTATCAAAGTAGGGAAGTAGTTGAGAAAGAAATTGTGGGCTACCAAATTATTCAAACCTTGTTGGATAAATTCATCACGGCTTTCAATAATAAATTTGAAGGGAAATCGTCTAATTATGATGCATTAATACTAAAGATGCTTCCCGAAAAATTCCAAGAAAACAAGGATGATTTGTACCAAAGGCTATTGCATATTTGTCATTTTGTGTCCCTTTTGACTGATGGAAATGCTCTTGAATTATTCGAAATGATTAACGGTAGAAAAACGAATTAATTGGGTCTTTTAGTAATTCGAAAAGAAATTTACTAAACTTTCAGCATCTATTTTGCAATATTTTTGTAGTTCTTGAACCGTTCCGTGTTCTATGAATTCATCTGGAATTCCTAAATTAATTATTTTGGAGTTATATGATTTTTTTGTAGCAAATTCTAAAACAGCTGAACCAAAACCACCTGTAATCACGCCATCTTCGATAGTGATTATGGTTTCGAAATTGTTTAAAATGGTATCTAATAAATTCTCGTCTAAAGGTTTAACAAATCCAAAATCATAGTGAGCAATTGTTTCGGGCTTATTCATTTTGGCTAATGCCAAAGTCACGTTATACCCAATAGTTCCATTCGACAAAATGGCTGTTTTTGTTCCTTTTTTGAGGAGTTTTGCTTCTCCAATATCAATTTTTTCAAAAGGTTGTTGCCAATCAATATTTTGACCGCGACCTCGAGGATACCGAATCGCAATTGGATGATTCAATCCAAGTTGGGCGGTATATAAAATGTTACGTAATTCAATCTCATTCGAGGGCGAAAAGACAATCATATTTGGAATACAACGCAAATAAGCCAAATCAAAAACCCCATGATGAGTTGCACCATCTTCGCCAAC
>CAMAWK010000190.1 GCA_945861915.1 Flavobacterium psychrophilum
AGTAAGTTCTTTGGTTACTTTAAAATTAAGGTATTGGGCAAAGTAGATTGTAAACATGTCAAAGAAATTCATGAAAAAAAACGCTGACGGGGATATCGTGCTATTTACGGATAGCCATGCGGCTTACGTACAGCTTAAAGGTAGTGTAGAATTCACTTCAAGGTGGTTTCCTTTCAGGAAATCACCTTGAAGTGTGATTTTTTTTTCTATTCCCAAAAAATGTTTAGTTCACATTGAATATTCATTCACAGAAAGTTTTTTATAAAAATGTTGGATAATTCTTTCTTTCTTTCTTATTTAAGCAAGCCCTTGCTTATAAGGTGAAAAAAGAAGTTTAAAATCCAAAACAACTTACCGATGAAAAATTCGAAAATCATTTTCTTCGCTAATTTTTGTTTTTGCGGGATTATGTTCATTACAACAAGCTAACGCTGCTGCATGCAACACTGGGCATGAATCTTCTGGTAATCAGAGTTGGGGAGGTCCCAATGGAAGATGGGAACTAGTTTGCGATAAGACAACTCCTGTTGTTTGTTGTGTATCCCATCCAAGTGGAGGGATTCAATAGATATTATAAGTAGGTCGGTAAAAATCCCGGCCTACTTATATTGTAGTTTTACCTATTTCCAAATCAATTCTTTGATACTTAAGATTATGAGTGTAAATGGTTTTGTAAGAATTTTTGCAATTTTTATCATTCTTCTTTTGGTTAATTCTTGCCAAAAAAAACAGGAAGAAGTTTCTACCTTAGAAAAAATTTCCATGTCTAAGGCTGAAGACCTTCCCGATAGTTTTTTTTCTGACACTACTTTGATTCCTTTAGAATTTTGTGAAAAATGCATAATTGGCAGTGTTTCAAAAATTCAATTCTTTAATTCCCAATTTATTGTTTCGGATAAAAGTATTTCAAAAGCCATTTTTATTTTTAATGAAAAAGGAAAGTTTATGTTTAAAATCGGTGAGTCTGGAGAAGGTCCCGGAAAATACGTTTTACCTTTTGATTTTTCTATAATACCTAATAAAAATATTGTATGTGTTTTGGATAATTTCCAATCTAAATTAATGTATTTCGATCTTCGAAATGGTCAATTTCTAAATGAAGAACCTATCGATTTTAAAGCTAAGTCGATTCATTTTATTAAGGATGATCTTTTTGCAGTTCATATGGATGGTAATTTTTTTGAGAAGGAAAAGGATCACCATGGAGTAATTTTTAGCATAAACGATGGCGAAAAGACTAAATTCGTTTATGATTTTTCAAAAACAGATCAAATGGTTACTGCTGGTGATTTTTACAATTCTAGTGAAGGAGTTCTTTTTTCCAAATCTATGAATGATACAATTTATGCCGTTTCTCAAGATGGATTCATCCCTAAATATTTTATTGATTTTGGTAAGAAGGCGATATCAAATGATATCAAAAGTAAGGTAGGCTTAGAAATGTTTGAAATGATGCGATCACAAATGCCTCATTATCATAACGGCAATTTTATAGAAAATTCGAAGTTACTATTTTTTATTTCTTGGGATGAAGGAGAGTTAGAAAACTCTGTTGTATATAATAAAAACCAGCGTAAAACCTTTTTATCTCCAAATGATAAGGTACTTTTCAAACGACCGTTTTATATTAATGAAGATTTTTTGTTCTCGTATTTAACAAATGAAGACTTTAAAGCCTATGATTTGGAAATGAATTTTGGAATATCTGAGAATCCAGTTATTGTTAAGCAAAGTTTCAGAAAACATTTCTGAAGTTCGGGTATTTAATATTCAAAAACGGCAATTCCAGGGTCTTTGTCTTCCGTTATTGCATAAATCTTTCGATGAGATTCATCAACTGAAATAGATTTTATTGGAAAATTGATAGTAAAATTAGAAAGCGGCTTTCCATCTAAACTAAATTGGAAGATGGTTTTTGAAGTCTCGCCTTTTGCGGAAATTTCCGAATTAGTTTTTCCAATATAAACTGCGAATACTGAATTCTCACCTACAAAAACATCGCTATAACCTTTGGGGATAGTTGGATCCACATTGGCAGCTGGAGCTCCATTACTGTCAAACACATCATAGACAACCTCATAGCTTTTCGGACCATAGATACCAAAGGTAGTTCCAGTTTCTAAATCACTAATTTCCAAAAGTTCATAACGCACTCTTGCGTGCGCTAAGGTTTTATTTTTATAGTTATACTCGATTTGTCCTTGATTAAGCCCTAAAAGAAGGTATCCTGTTTCAGGATTTACTTCTTTTTCTTTTACCCAGGGCGCAAAAGAATCAATTCTATTCCCGAGACTATCGAAAATTCCAAATCGATAATTATCTCGAGTTACATTTGAAATAAAGCGGTTTTCTTTTAAGATATGAGTTGAAAAACCCAAGAACCAATCTTTTTTCTGCCTGATACTTCGACTTGCGGATGGATTAGAAAGGCTTAAATCAAATTCATGAAACTCTTTACTGTTCAAGTCATAAGCCCAAAAAGTCTTTTCATAAATACCTTTGTCTAATTCCCAAATCATGGATTTTATTTCTCCTGGACCTTGCCCTTTGGGGCCCATACTATATAGATAATTTAAGTTTTTTAAGTCTATAATGTGAAGTAGTTTTTCAGAGCCGTCTGTTGATACAATAAGATAATCCCTTTTTAAAAGTATTTTTCTTGGATTTAAAATACTGTCAAAGGTATATTTTCTCCCTTTTAATTCGGTCGATTGTTCAAAATCAGCAAACTTTAATTTAATAGTATTTGAATCGTCATTCTTTTTGGAGCATGCTATGAGTGAGCATACCATTGTCATATATAGTAGTTGAATCTTCATCGGAAATAATGTTAAAAAGGGAAGCTATCTTCAAGGAGAAATCAGCTTCCCTTTTGGAATTAGTGCACAGTCCTTTTAAGGACAGAAAGGACCAGGTTTTTCAATTGAATCGGCATATGCGTTTCCAAACCGGTCTTGGCAAAAGCTATCTTTTTCTTGGCAACAAATACCTAATGAAGCCTGCGCTTTTGCGACTTGATTGAACATCAGGACTGAACCCAAAAAAGTCAGTCCAAAGAAAATTTTTTCATAATTTTTAAAAGAGTTAGAATTAATTAAAAAGCTTTTGGCCAAAAACGGCTTCGTTTTGAAGTTGAAACCAAGTTAAATTTATTCTTAGAGCATTCCAATACCTATATAGTTAATTTTATCCCTTAAATGGTAATTTTTTTAGAAATCAACTGCAAGCAGTTTAATGATTTGAGTGGATTAATTGATAACGGCATTTTAAAATCTTAACTTCACATCGTGTTCTATAGAAGAAAAATAATACTGGCTTTACTTCAACTGTTTGATGGGCAACTGGATAAAATTCGCCTGCAAAAATTGCTTTTCCTGTTTACCAACAAGCAATCCAAAGCAGACTATGATTTTATTCCTTACAAGTTCGGGTGCTACTCCTACTCTGCCAATGCCGATATGACCGCAATGGTTACAAGGGGCTTTTTAAATGAAGACGAAAAATCTTTTGAAAAGAAAGACAAAAACGATTACCTGAACCAATTGAAACCTGCTGACCTGAAACTATTGCAGGATGTAAATACCAATTACGGAAAAATGAGTGCTACGGCATTGATGAAGCATACTTACCTCAACTTTCCGTTTTATGCCACAAAAAGCGAAGCAGCCGAAAACATCTTAACTAAAGAAGAATTAGAAAAAGTAACCAAAGCAAAACCGAAAGGAAATAAAACGGTACTATTTACAGTTGGTTACGAAGGTATATCGTTAGAGGAATATTTAGTTCGTTTGCTGAAAAATGATGTAAAGGTTTTGGTGGATGTTCGCAATAATCCGCTGAGCATGAAATACGGCTTTAGCAAAAGCCAATTGAGAAAATACTGTGTAAGCTTAGGTATTGAGTATGTCCATATTCCCGAAGTAGGACTACAAAGTGACCAACGCAAGGAATTGAACACACAGAGAGATTACGATAAATTATTTGCTGATTACCGCAAAAACAATTTGAGTAAAACAACCCAATCGCAAAACGAAATTTTGAAATTATTGAAACAACACAAACGCATTGCGTTAACTTGTTTTGAAGCCAATATTTGTCAGTGCCACCGCAAGCATTTAGCTGAAGCGATTGAAACCTTACCTGACTTTAAATATGAAGTAAAACACATCTAATCTATGGCGTTAACGAAAGTATTAATCACGGTAAAAACTTATCCTACACTTTCCGCTGACGATTTACATATTGGCAAACTTCTGAAGAAAAATCGACGGATTTGATCAGCCCGAGTATAAAAATTGACTATGAAAAATCTGAAGTATTTCATTACGGATGTGGGCCTTCTTCAAACGCTATTTTCAGGGTGTCAAATAGCAATACCCTCTAAATATGGTACAAAACTGAAGTCATAGAAATAGCAACAAACAAAAAAACGACA
This sequence comes from Flavobacterium psychrophilum, assembly GCA_945861915.1. Taxonomy (GTDB): domain Bacteria; phylum Bacteroidota; class Bacteroidia; order Flavobacteriales; family Flavobacteriaceae; genus Flavobacterium; species Flavobacterium psychrophilum_E. The sequence goes on from CAMAWK010000190.1 coordinate 4,436, forward strand.
TTCTACCTAACTGAATGGGAAAACAAACTAAATGTT
>CAMAWK010000191.1 GCA_945861915.1 Flavobacterium psychrophilum
GAGCTAAGAAGGAAAGTGTATTTCACTTTTAAAGCGGTGCAAATATAATGCTTAATTTTTTTGAAGCAAATAAAAACTAGAAAATTTTCATTTTATTTTATTTCCCCATTATTGCCTTATAAATATCGTTCCCGTTGGCGAATAATAGTAAACTAATTAGCAACACAAATCCAACCATTTGTGCGTTTTCAAGAAATTTATCACTTGGTTTTCTGCCGCTAACCATTTCGTATAATAAAAAGATAACATGACCTCCGTCTAAGGCAGGAATGGGCAATAAATTCATTACTCCAAGCATAATGGACAATAAAGCTGTGATATTCCAAAACACTTCCCAGCTCCAAGTGCTAGGAAAAATATCAAAAATAGCTTTGAATCCTCCCACTCCTTTATAAGCACCTGTACTAGGATTAAATATCGCTTTTAATTGTGCTCCATACCCAATTAATTGGTTTTTCCCTTTTTCAATTCCAACAGAAAACGATTCGAAGAAACCGTATTCATGTTGGCTAAATTTATAAATTCCTAGTTTCTCCAAACTTTTAATTCCTACTGAAGCAACTCCAATTCCTAATTTACCTTCTTTGTTAATTTGAACTGTAACGGGAACTTGTTTCTCGTTTCTCAAAACAATTGCTTGTACTGTTTTATTTTTGTTTGCATCTAAGTAAGCCATTACTTGGTCGGCATATTTTGTGTCAACTCCGCCCATAGATTGGATAATATCTTTAGGCAAAAGCACTTTACTATTGGCCGAAGAATCCATAACAGCACCCACCATCAATGGTTCTCTTAAACCAATAAAAGGGCGTTTTTTTTCTTCTTTTAACACCTTATCGATTAAATCAACTGGAAAGTTTAACGTTTGTTCGGTTCCGTTTCGATTGATCAAAGCCGTTTTAGAAAACAATAATTTCATCGGAATATCATCAAAATGAGCTATTTTTTCCCCATCAATGGCAATAATTTTATCTCCTGTTTTGAATCCTAATTCTTCGCCAATTGGACTTGTAACTGCAATTCCGTCTTTTAATTCAGAATTGTTAAGATAAATATCGCCATAAGCATACGCCATTCCGATATAAATCACAAAAGCCAAAATAAAATTTACGGTAACTCCACCCAACATAATAATCAATCGTTGCCAAGCTGGTTTTGAACGAAATTCCCATGGCTGTGGCGGCAAAGCCATTTGTTCTTTGTCCATGCTTTCGTCAATCATTCCAGATATTTTCACATAACCACCAAGAGGCAACCAACCAATTCCGTAATCAGTTTCACCAATTTTCTTTTTCAACAAAGAAAACTTAACATCAAAGAATAAGTAGAATTTTTCAACTCTGGTTTTAAATAATTTGGCAGGGATAAAATGACCTAATTCGTGTAGTATGATGAGTAATGATAAGCTCAATAAAAATTGAGAAAGCTTGATAACTATTTCCATTTATTTGTCATTGCGAGGACGATACCGATAGTATCCTCTTATTAAATTAATTTTTATAACGGACAAAAATAGGGTTTTCTATTGTAGTGGCAAAGGTTTCATTTTAATGGTTAGTATAAAAATATGTTAATAATTGAACCTTTTGTATCTCTAACTATTTAATAGCAACCCTTTTTGTAGTTTTGTGCTCCATAAAATCATTTATTTTGACTGAATTGAACCCGTCAAGTCAATTGACAAGACCTGCAAAACTCACCAGAAAATACCGCGATATAAAAGCATCCTACCTCAACCGAATTCGTTGGGCGGTGTCGCTGTTTTATTTTGGTACTGGATTGTGTTTTTCCTCATGGGCAAGTCGAATTCCGGATATTAAAACCGCTTTACATCTAACAAACGGACAATTAGGCACTATTTTATTTGCTATTCCAATGGGACAATTAACCATGATGTATTTTTCGGGAAAGTTAGTTACTCGTTTTGGAAGCCGAACCATTCTTAGATTTGCCATACTACTATATGCTTTTTGTTTAACTACTATTGGTTTGGCCACCAATGGTTGGCAATTGGGATTGGCTTTATATTTCCTAGGAATTTTTGCCAATTTATCTAATATTTCATTAAACACACAGGGCGTTTATACCGAAAAACTTTTCAAAAGAACCATTATGACCACTTTTCACGGTGTTTGGAGCATAGCTGGATTTACAGGTTCCATCATTGGACTAGGAATGGTAGGGTTGGGAATAGCACCGTATTTTCATTTTTTATTGATTGCAACAATTCTATTATTACTTGTTGTTTTTAATTTCAAATTTTTGATAAAAGGCAAAAATGACAATCCCCCCGAAAAGAAAAAAGGATTTATAAAATACGATAAAACCCTAATTATGCTAGGAATAATTGGGTTTTGCTCTTTAGCAAGCGAAGGTGTCATGTTTGATTGGAGTGGTATTTATTTTAAAGATGTGGTCAAAGTCCCTAACTCATTAGTGATTCTTGGTTATAGTTCTTTTATGATTATGATGGCAAGTGGTCGTTTTTTAGGCGATCGTGTGATTACCAAATTTGGACGAAAAAAAGTCATGCAAGTCAGTGGTATTTTAGTTTCGCTAGGATTGTTTACGGCAGTGCTTTTTCCTTATATAATTCCTTGTACATTGTCATTTATGCTTGTCGGGATTGGAGTTTCTACTATTATTCCCACGCTGTATAGCATTGCAGGAAAACATCCAACTATCCCAACTGGTGAAGCACTCACGGCGGTTTCTAGCATTAGTTTTTTAGGGTTTTTAATGGGACCACCTGTTATTGGTTATATTGCCGAGCTTTTTGGTTTGCGATTTTCATTTGCTTTTATGGGGGTTTTCGGTTTTATCATTGCTTTGTTGGTTTCAAAAATAAAGGCTGTTGAATAAAACTACATCCATTTTGATTTAAAGTCATTTTTCAATGGTATCAATACAAAAGTCAGTTACAAATAACTAAATTTGTGACTTATAAATAAGTATGTTAGAAAAAGAAATACTCAATTTTGAGAAAACAGCCATCGTAGGCATCGTTACTCAAAACCAAAGCGAAGAAAAACTCAACGAATATCTCGACGAATTAGAGTTTTTGACTTTTACCGCAGGTGGTGAAGTCGTAAAACGCTTTTGGCAAAAAATGGACAAACCCAATCCCAAAACTTTTTTGGGAACAGGGAAAATTGACGAAATTCATTATTTTGTTAAAGAAAATGGTATTTCTACCCTCATATTCGATGATGAATTAACGCCTTCGCAGCAAAAAAATATTTCTAAAATCATCGATTGTAAAATCTTAGACCGAACCAATCTTATCCTAGATATTTTTGCCCAAAGAGCCGAAACTTCCTATGCTCGAACCCAAGTTGAACTGGCGCAATGTATTTATTTATTACCTAGATTATCTGGACTTTGGACACACTTGGAACGCCAAAAAGGAGGAATTGGAATGCGTGGTCCAGGAGAAACCGAGATTGAAACCGATAGAAGAATTGTTCGAGACAGAATTTCGTTATTGAAAGAAAAAATAAAAGCCATCGACAAACAAATGGGAACCCAAAGAGGCAATCGCGGCGCGATGGTTCGTGTGGCATTGGTGGGTTATACCAATGTGGGAAAATCTACTTTGATGAATGCCATTGGTAAAAGCGATGTATTTGTAGAAAATAAACTTTTCGCCACGCTCGACACCACAGTTCGAAAAGTGGTAATTAAAAATTTACCTTTTCTTTTGTCGGATACGGTGGGTTTTATTCGAAAACTGCCAACACAACTGGTCGATTCTTTCAAAAGTACGCTAGATGAGGTTCGCGAAGCCGACTTGCTTTTGCATATTGTAGACATTTCGCATCCCGATTTTGAAGATCATATTGCCTCTGTCAATCAAACTTTATTAGACATAAAAGCCAACAACAAACCTACCTTGATGGTTTTTAATAAAATTGATGCCTACCAACATTTAACCATTGACGACGACGATTTAATTACCCAAAAAACACCACGACATTTCACCCTCGAAGAATGGATGGAAACTTGGATGAGTCGTTTGGGTGAGTCAAACACCTTGTTTATCTCTGCTACCCAAAAGGAAAATTTCGAAGAATTTAGAGAACGTGTTTATGAAGCCGTAAGGCAAATACACATTACTCGTTTTCCGTATAATAAGTTTTTGTATCCTGATTATAAGGATGCGATGGAGAAAGAAGAAAAAGAAGAGTAAAATAAATTTTGTGTGAAATTTATAGCTGTTAAAAGAAAAAGATTACATTTGATAAAAACTAAAAACATGAAAAAGCTACTACTGATTACAATTTTGACACTTTCGTTTGTTCTGACTTCAAATGCACAGGATAAAGCATCTGATTTGAAAACACTTTTTGGATTAATGAACACTGAAAAAATGATGGATGGAATGATGGAAAGTATCCTACCAATGATGAAACAAAGTGCAAGTGAAAACATTAAAGGGGATGATGCAAAAGAAAAGT
>CAMAWK010000192.1 GCA_945861915.1 Flavobacterium psychrophilum
TAAATTTTATCAACGTAGCCCTTATTGCGGGTGCAAAAGTAATCCCTTTTTTAAACTTTACAACTGTTTTTAAAACCTTTTTCTAAACTATTTTTTAATACACTCAATATAAACAGGTTGGAAGAAAAGGTTTTTATTTTTTATGAAAACACTATGATGAAAAACGATACCCTAGCCCCGATAGAAGTGGAAATCCTCCCGATTTTTCTTCGGGAGATTGAAACGAATAGCAGGAAATAGCTTCTAATTACTCTTAGCGCACCGAAATAACAACATTATATAAAGTTGTTCTTATTATTTTGTCTGTGTTTTTGTAATCGTTTATATTTGCACTCACAAAATTTAAAACAATGATTAAGATTACTTTGCCTGACGGTTCTATTAGGGAGTTTGCACCAAACGTAACACCTATGGATGTTGCTATAAATATTAGTGAAGGATTTGCTAGAAATGTAATTTCAGCTTCATTTAATGATACTATAATAGAAACGACCACTCTATTAAAAACGGACGGAAACCTTACATTATACACATGGAATGATGAAGGAGGCAAAAAAGCCTTTTGGCACTCAACCTCACACGTAATGGCTCAAGTTCTAGAAGAAATGTATTCAGGAATAAAGTTAACCCTTGGTCCAGCCATTTCAAATGGATTTTATTATGATGTGGATTTTGAAGATCATAAGATTTCGGACTCTGATTTTAAAAAAATTGAAGATAGAGTTTTAGAAATTTCAAGAGAAAAACACGAGTTTAAGTTGCGCCCTGTTTCCAAAGCTGAAGCTTTAGAAGTGTATAAAGACAACGAATACAAAACGGAATTAATATCTAATCTAGAAGATGGAACAATTACTTTTTGTGATCACTCCTCTTTTACTGATTTGTGTCGTGGTGGCCATATTCCTAATACCGGAATCATCAAAGCGATGAAAATAATGAGTGTGGCTGGTGCTTATTGGCGAGGTGATGAAAAGAACAAACAATTAACTCGAGTTTACGGAGTCTCTTTTCCGAAGCAAAAGGATTTAACTGAATACTTAGAATTATTAGAAGAAGCCAAACGTCGTGACCATAGAAAACTAGGGAAAGAATTAGAATTATTTGCTTTTTCGTCTAAAGTAGGTCAAGGTTTGCCATTATGGTTACCCAAAGGTGCTGCATTGCGAGAAAGATTGGAGCAGTTTTTGAAAAAAGCGCAGAAAAAAGCAGGATACGAACAAGTAGCCACGCCTCATATTGGACAAAAAGAATTGTATGTAACATCAGGACATTATGCCAAATATGGTGCAGATAGTTTTCAACCTATAAACACTCCAGCCGAAGGTGAAGAGTTTTTGTTAAAACCTATGAATTGCCCACATCACTGCGAAATATTTAATGTAAGACCTTGGTCATATAAAGATTTACCAAAGCGTTATGCTGAATTTGGAACAGTTTATCGTTATGAACAAAGTGGTGAATTGCACGGATTAACTCGTGTTCGAGGTTTTACGCAAGATGATGCACATATATTCTGTACTCCAGACCAATTAGATCAAGAATTCAAAAACGTTATTGATTTGGTATTGTATGTTTTTGGTTCGTTAGGGTTCGAAAACTTTACAGCACAGATTTCGTTAAGAGATCAAGAAAATAGAGATAAATATATAGGAAGTGATGAAAATTGGGAAAAAGCAGAAAATGCTATTATTAACGCTGCAAAAGATAAGGGTCTAAATACCGTTGTAGCATACGGAGAAGCTGCTTTTTACGGTCCGAAGTTAGATTTCATGGTAAAAGACGCACTTGGAAGACAATGGCAATTGGGCACTATTCAAGTAGATTATAACTTGCCTGAACGTTTCGAATTAACTTACAAAGGTTCAGACGATCAGCCACATACGCCTGTTATGATTCATAGAGCACCATTTGGATCTATGGAGCGTTTTATTGCTATTTTGATAGAACATACCGCTGGAAAATTCCCGCTTTGGCTAATGCCTGAACAAGCTATTATATTGTGTTTGAGCGAGAAATATGAAATATATGCGAAAAAAGTTTTAAATCTGCTAGAAAATCACGAAATTCGCGCCCTGATTGACAACAGAAACGAGTCAATTGGTAGAAAAATAAGGGATGCGGAGATGCAGAAAACCCCGTTTATGCTGATTGTAGGCGAAGAAGAAGAGAAAAACGGAACTATATCTATCCGTCGTCACGGACAAGAAGGAAAAGGCAACGTTACAGTTACAATTGAAGAATTTGCATCAATTGTAAACGAAGAAATAAGCAAAACACTAAAAACATTTTCAGTTTAACTAAAATTTTAACGCCATAGCAATAAGAAGTAATAGAGGTTATCAGCCTCGAGTAGAAAAAAAAGATGCTCACAGAATAAATAATTTTATTCGTGGAGTACAAGAAGTGAGACTTGTAGGTGAAAATATTGAGCCAGGAGTTTTTAAACTTTCTGAAGCACTAAGATTAGCAGACGAATTTGAACTAGATTTAGTTGAAATATCACCAAATGCTGAACCTCCTGTTTGTAAAATAATGGACTATAAAAAGTTCGTTTACATGCAGAAAAAAAGAGAAAAAGAGCTTAAAGCAAAATCTACTCAAATTGTTGTTAAGGAAATTCGTTTTGGTCCTCAAACAGATGAGCACGATTATGAATTTAAAAGAAAAAACGCAGAAAAGTTTTTGAAAGAAGGGTCTAAATTGAAAGCATTTGTTTTCTTCAAAGGACGTTCAATCATATACAAAGATCAAGGTCAAATCTTACTATTAAGGTTAGCGACTGATTTAGAAGAATTTGGAAAAGTGGAAGCGATGCCGGTACTCGAAGGAAAGAGAATGATTATGTTTATTGCTCCGAAGAAGAAAAAATAGTAATTAGGCAATAGGCATTACCACTAGTTTAAAAACTAATGGCTTTTGGCTTTTGGCTTTTCACTCAAAGATAAGTAAGTAAGAATAAATTAAAAACACTAGGAAAAAATGCCTAAAATGAAAACCAAATCTAGCGCCAAGAAACGATTTAAAGTTACTGGTACTGGAAAAATTAAAAGAAAGCATGCTTTCAAAAGTCACATCTTGACTAAAAAATCTAAAAAACGTAAATTAGCTTTGACACACTCTGCGCTAGTTCACAAAACAGATGAGAAAAGCATCAAAGAACAATTAAGAATTATCTAATAAGCCATTAGTAAAAAGCCACTAGTCATTAGTTTTGAAACTTTTGCCTAATGCCTAAATACTTTTGCCTAGATTTCTTTAGGTTAAAACAATTATAAAATAACCTTGGAGTATGGCCTTAAGTTCCCTTGATTAAATTCGGGACGCCTGCTACAAAAAAAACAGAAAAATTATGCCAAGATCAGTAAATTCAGTTGCTAAAAGAGCAAGAAGAAAAAAGATAATGAAGCAAGCCAAAGGTTTCTTTGGTCGTCGTAAAAACGTTTGGACGGTTGCTAAAAATGCGGTTGAGAAAGCTATGTGCTATGCTTACCGTGACAGAAAAGTGAATAAAAGAAACTTTCGCGCTTTGTGGATTCAGCGTATCAACGCTGGAGCTAGATTAGAAGGAATGTCTTATTCGCAATTTATTGGAAAATGTAAAGCTAATAACATCGAATTGAACCGTAAAGTTCTTGCCGATTTAGCTATGAATCATCCAGTAGCTTTCAAAGCAATACTTCATAAAGTAAAATAAACGTTTTATCAACTCAATTTAGAATTACTTACTTATAAAAAAACCCATTAGCCTCGGCTAATGGGTTTTTTGTTGCTTTAAAATTATGCTTAAAAAATTAAAGACCGTATTATATTATTTTCTAGTTATTCTAAAATAAAATGCTCCCAATTCTATGTTGTTTTCATCAATAAAATAAGAACTCAAGGTAGATTTTCCTTTTTCAAAGTTTCCTTCAAATACAACTGATTTAGAATTTACTTCAACCTCTTTCTCCTCTTTCCATTCTCCAATTTTGATGAAAGCCTTTTTTAAATTCAATGCTTTTCCTTCCGGAATTTTATTGGTCGTCAAAGTAGCATTTTTACCTGGAACGGCTTCATTTAATTTCAAATTAGCTTCAAATGGCCAACGGCTAATTTCAATTTCGTAAACACCAGATTGGTCAAATTCGATGGTGAATTCGCCACCAAAAGGGTTTTTGTTAGCCAGTCGGATATGGTCTTGATCCCAAGGAATTTTAGGTTCCTCGAGATGCTGTTCGTGACAGCTAATTTCGACAGGGTTTTGTTTATTGGAACCTAAAACAATCGGTGTGAAATCAGTAAAATCTGCTGAAACCGATTGCCACCATTCTTCATAATACCCCTTCATCTTATCGACAATTTCAGGAAACTGAGCCGCTACATCTTTGCTTTGCGAAGGGTCTAATGAAATATCATATAATTCCTTTCCGTTGATTAATCGCATTTT
>CAMAWK010000193.1 GCA_945861915.1 Flavobacterium psychrophilum
TGCTCCAAATTTTTTTAGACTTATAGTAACCAAGTCAATAATTCAAATTATGAGTTCAGAATCAAGCAAACGATATGCACAAAGAGGCGTTTCAGCATCTAAAGAAGATGTGCATAACGCTATAAAAAATATAGATAAAGGATTATTTCCACAGGCTTTTTGCAAAATAGTCCCCGATTATTTAACCAATGACGAAGAGTATTGCCTCATTATGCACGCCGATGGAGCAGGAACTAAATCATCTTTGGCGTATATGTATTGGAAAGAAACAGGCGATATTTCAGTTTGGAAAGGCATCGCTCAAGATGCTTTGATTATGAATATTGACGATTTGTTGTGTGTAGGTGCGACAGACAATATTTTACTTTCTTCTACAATTGGCCGAAATAAAAATCTGATTCCAGCCGAAGTAATTTCTGGTATTATAAACGGAACCGAAGAACTAATCAAGGAATTGGCTTCTTTTGGAGTAACGATTCATTCCACAGGTGGAGAAACAGCCGATGTAGGCGATATTGTTCGGACAATCATTGTAGATTCGACTGTTACGGCTCGGTTGAAACGTTCTAAAGTAATTGATAATGCCAACATAAAAGCAGGTGATGTAATCATAGGATTAGAATCTTTCGGTCAGGCAACTTACGAAAAAAGCTATAACGGTGGGATGGGAAGCAACGGATTAACATCGGCTCGTCATGATGTTTTTGGTAAATATTTGGCAATTAAATATCCCGAAAGTTATGACGCCGCAGTTTCTGAAGAGTTGATTTATTCTGGTCAAGTAAAATTGACTGATGCTGTCGAAAATTCACCAATCAATGCTGGGCAATTAGTGCTTTCGCCAACAAGAACTTATGCACCCATTATCAAGAAAATTTTAGACAACTATACTTCGAATGAAATTCATGGAATGGTGCATTGTAGTGGCGGAGCGCAAACAAAAATTTTACATTTCCTGCCTGCCGACGGGCACGGTGTAAATAATCTACACATCATAAAAGATAATTTATTTCCAGTTCCCCCTTTGTTCAAACTAATTCAAGAGCAATCTAAAACCGATTGGAAAGAAATGTATCAAGTATTCAATTGCGGACACCGAATGGAAATTTATGTTCCAGAATCCGTTGCTCAAGACATCATCACCATTTCAAAATCATTTAACGTAAATGCACAAATTGTTGGTAGAGTAGAAGCATCTGAAACTAAAAAACTAACCATAACGAGCGAATACGGTACTTTCGAGTATTAAAAAGGGTTTAAAGTTTAAGGGTTTAAAGGTTTAAAGTTGTAACCTCAAACCCAAGATCTCAAACCCCAAACCTAAAAAAAATGTACGAACTACTTTTTTGGCAATATCAAGACGGAATTTATCTCAATCATCATTTGGTGTACGAAGCCTTGGTGGAACAACAAGAAGTCGAAGGATTAGAAAAACTTCCTGTTCAAGTGATTTTAAATCGGATTCAATCTGTTTTTAAAGATTGGGAAAAAGTAGATGAAAATAGTTTGAAAAACACTAACGGAAAAGGGGCTTTTCAAATTAAAACCACACCACTAAGTATTCAAATTGATTGCTATGGTACCGAAGGAAAAACGATGAATCTGCTTGCCGAAATTTTAGAAGAATTCAAATGTCCGCTTTATGACCCGCAAGTACCCGTACGTTATGACGAAATGAATGAGTAAAGTTAATTTTAAAAATAGAGAAATGTCACTATTGCTATTATTTATTCCAGTCGCTTTTCAATATATAATTGGAAATAAAATATTGTATAAATCTATTAACAGTAGATGGATTCAAGATTTTATGGGTGTTTGTATAATTAGTTTTATCCTACAGTTTGGAATAACTATTTTAAGTTTTCAATCGGCAGTTCGTACAATGTCTTCTCAAGGAAATAGATGTGCAACTGGAGCAATTGGAGTTTTCTTTTTTAGTTTTGTAATAACTGTTTTTATGTTATTGGTAATGCTTTTGCAATACTCAAGAAAAAAAAGATATAACAAAGAAAACAAAAAATCCGTCTAAATCTGTTTTATCTTTGTCATCCGTGGCTAATTCAATACAGTCTATGAAAGCCAATTTATTTTTCAACTAATTTATGGGAACATTCGTTATCAGCAAACGATTTGATGAGCGTTACAAATTTGTATTCACTTCCCGAAAAGGGAAAATTATTTTCACGAGTTTGTCAATGGAACTCAAGATGGAATGCGAGGATTGTATAGAAATTATTAAAGATAAAATAGAAAATTTCATCTACGTCAAATCGAGAGCTGCCAACGGGAAATATTTTTTCAAAATGATGCTCGACGAAACCTTAATTGCCACGAGCCGAAAATACACTACACCCTTATTACTCGAAAAAGGAATTGACGAAATTGTCAGAACAGCTTCAAAATCAGAAATTTTAGATTTTTCTATCAATGATTTTGTGTTTGTTGACTAATCATATTATCCCTCCATCTTAGCGCTCAGCTCAAACCAGCGTTTTTCTTTTAGTTCGATTTTTTGAATGATGTTTTCGAGTTCTTTGGCTTTGTTGGTGATTTCAGTATCCGCTACTTTACAATCCGAAAATAATTGTTCGATTTTCGCTTTTTCATACTCCAAATCTTTTATTTCTCGCTCGATTTTTTGAAATTCTTTCTGCTAATTAAAAGTCAGGTTTCCAGTTGGATTATTTTGTTTCCAATCGACTTTTTCGGTTTTTACCGAATCTAGTTTTTTAGGTTCAACCGAATCTTCATAGGCTCTAAAATCAGAGTAATTTCCAGGGAAATTTTCTATTTCGCCTTGTCCTCTAAAAACGAATAAATTATCGACAATTTTGTCCATAAAATAACGGTCGTGTGAAACAACCAACAAGCATCCAGGATAGTCCAAGAGAAAACTTTCCAAAACATTTAGGGTCACAATATCCAAATCATTGGTAGGTTCGTCCAAAATCAAAAAGTTAGGATTTTGAATCAAAACGGTGCATAAATACAAGCGTTTGAGTTCGCCTCCGCTTAATTTTTCTACAAAATCGTGCTGTTTTTTTCGGTCGAATAAAAAACGTTCTAGCAATTGTCCAGCCGAAATAATTTTCCCTTTCGTAAGCGGAATATATTCGCCATATTCTTTGATGATATCAATTACTTTTTGACCCGGTTTTGGGTTGATACCGCTTTGGGTATAATAGCCTACTTTTATGGTGTCGCCTTTAATAACTTTGCCACTATCGAGTGGCAAAGTTCCTGTGAGTAAATTTAAAAAAGTCGATTTTCCAGTACCGTTTTTTCCAATAATTCCAACTCTTTCTCCTCGCTGAAAATCGAAACTAAAGTTGTCTAAAATAACATGATCTTTGAATTTTTTGGAAATTTTATGAAGCTCAATAATCTTGCTTCCCATCCGTTCCATATTGATTTCGAGTTCGACTACGTTTTCTCGTCGGCGACTTTGAGCTTTTTCCTTGATGACATAAAAATCATCCTGACGCGATTTACTCTTGCAAGTTCTCGCTTTGGGTTGGCGACGCATCCATTCGAGTTCTTTGACGAATAAATTCTGCGCTTTATCTACACTTGAACTTTCAGAAGCAATTCGTTCTTCTTTTTTTTCTAAATAATAGGAGTAATTTCCTTTGTATTGGTATATTTTTCCGTTATCGAGTTCAATGATTTCGTTACAAACTCTTTCTAAAAAGAATCGGTCGTGGGTAACCATAAAAAGCGTGATATTTTCTTTGGCGAAATAATTTTCTAACCATTCAATCATTTCTAAATCAAGGTGATTGGTAGGTTCGTCCAGAATTAATAAATCAGGGCGATTAATCAAAATAATTGCCAGTGACAATCGTTTTTTTTGTCCACCAGAAAGATTTTTTACTTTTAGTTTAAAATCTTCCAATTTCAATTTGAATAAAATTTGCTTATATTGGGTTTCAAAATCCCAAGCATTGTGCTGATCCATTTGGTCAAACGCTTTTTGATAGGCTTCAGCATCATCTGGGTTTTCTAATGCTTTTTCGTAGGCTTCAATGACTTTTAAAGTTTCATTGTCCGAAGCGAAAATACTTTCCTCAATCGTTAGTTCGTCTTGCAATTTGTTGTCTTGTGAAAGAAATGACATTCGGATACTTTTTCTCAGAATTACTTGTCCAGTATCGGGCTCGTCAAAACCATTGATAATATTCATTATGGTGGTTTTTCCAGAACCATTTTTGGCTATGAAAGCAATTTTTTGATCTTTGTTTATTCCAAAAGAAATGTTTTCAAAAAGGCTACGTTCTCCAAAAGATTTCGAAATATTCTCGACTGATAAGTAATTCACAACTGTAATTTTTTGGCAAAAGTAAGCTATTATAAAGCTATTTTCGAATTGTTTTTTCTAAAGGGAAATAGATTT
>CAMAWK010000194.1 GCA_945861915.1 Flavobacterium psychrophilum
GGAGGATGTTCAGATAAAATTTTCCCTTTCAAAGCACCCACAAAATGGTCTTTTAAGCCGTAATCGGTAGTAAGGGTAATTATTGACATAAAATTGTTTATAAATAAAACGAAAACCGAACCTAAAACGTATTAAATTTGAGAAATGCAAAGCTAAAGTATTTTAGGCTTTAATTGAAATAGAATTTTTAATACAAAACTCTCTAATGTTTAAACATTTTTTTATCCTCACATTCTTGGTTTGTGGTTTACAATCCTTTTCTCAAAAGTTAATTTATAAGTCTAACGGAACTATTTTAAATTCCAAAGATGAAAAAATTTCACCTAATCAAGTTCGAGAATTACTAACCAATAACGAACAATTACTAGCCAATTATAATGCTGGACGAAGTAAGAAAACTGCGGGAAACATTTTACTTTATGGAGGTTTAGGGATGGTAGTGGCGGATATGATTTCAAGTTATTATTATGAACAAAAAATATATCGGGATGACGAGTTTCCATATAGTATAATTGGAGTAAAAAATCGAATATATCCCTCAGTATTTACATATATAGGAATTGGAGCTATTGTTGCTTCTATCCCTATCAAAATTGGCTTTTCTAAAAAAATAAAAAATGTAGTAACTGATTATAACAACCAAAAAGCAACTGGAAATATCAATTTTGAACCATCCAATTTAAATCTAATAACCAATTCTAACGGAATAGGATTTCGACTCACATTCAATTAATAACTTAAAAAACTACGCTTTTGAACGAAAGAATCATCGAGCTCATAGACATCGCTCCAAAAGATTTTTGGGGCGCTCAAGACACTCATCTTGAAACCATTAAAAAGTATTATCCCAAATTGAAGATTGTAGCTCGAGGTACAACTTTAAAGGCTTTTGGGGAAAAAGAAGTATTAGATGAGTTCGAAAACCGTTTCAATCGGCTCATGGTACATTTTACGCGTTACAACAACATCGATGATAATGTAATCGAAAGAGTCATTCAAAGTACGACTCAAGAGGATACAAAAAACTACAATCACGATAAGATTTTGGTGCATGGTGTGGGTGGCAAAATAATTAAGCCGATGACGCCCAACCAACAATTGTTGGTAGATACGATGGCTAAAAACGATATGGTTTTTGCTGTTGGTCCTGCTGGAACGGGTAAGACTTATACTGGTGTTGCCATGGCGGTTAAAGCCTTGAAAGAAAAGCAAGTAAAGCGAATTGTCTTGACGCGTCCAGCAGTAGAAGCAGGGGAAAATTTGGGTTTTTTACCAGGTGATATGAAAGAAAAATTGGATCCGTATATGCAGCCTTTATACGATGCTTTGCGCGATATGTTGCCCAACGAAAAGTTAGAAGATTATATCCTGAAAGGCATTATCCAAATTGCGCCGCTAGCCTTTATGAGAGGTCGAACACTCGATCATGCTTTTGTAATTTTGGATGAAGCGCAGAATACTACCCATTCTCAAATGAAAATGTTCTTGACCCGTATGGGAAAAAGTGCCAAGTTTATGATTACGGGAGATCCTGGTCAAGTCGATTTGCCACGAAGAACGATTTCTGGTCTCAAAGAAGCCTTATTAGTTTTAAAAGACATAGACGGAATCGGAATTATTTACCTTGATGATAAAGACATTGTTCGTCACCGATTAGTGAAAAAAGTAATTGATGCTTACAAACAAATTGAAAATCACGATTAAAATAAAAGAGTAGCAGTTTTGATTGTGTACCTTTTTAAACTTTCTATTTTTGCATTTTAATTACTAATTAAACCCAATGAATACAATTACAACAACTCACTTTAATTTTCCGAATCAAAAATCAGTTTATAGAGGAAAAGTAAGGGAAGTGTACACTATAAATGATGAACTTTTGGTGATGATTGCCACCGATAGATTATCGGCTTTTGATGTGGTTTTGCCAAAAGGGATTCCATACAAAGGGCAAATTCTGAATCAAATTGCAACCAAATTCATGGAACTGACTCAAGATATAGTTCCAAATTGGTTGATAGCAACTCCAGACCCAAATGTGGCTGTGGGGCATTTGTGTGAACCTTTTAAGGTAGAAATGGTCATTCGAGGCTATCTTTCTGGACATGCAGCCCGAGAATATTCTTCTGGAAAAAGAGAAATTTGTGGTGTAAAAATGCAAGAGGCTTTAAAAGAAAATGATAAATTTCCAGCACCTATAATTACCCCAACAACCAAAGCCGATAATGGCGAACACGATGCCGATATTTCCAGAGAAGCTATTCTTTCTAAAGGAATTGTATCAGAAGCTGATTATTTGATTTTGGAAAAATATACGAGGGCTTTGTTCCAAAGAGGAACTGAAATTGCTGCCAGTCGAGGATTGATTTTGGTTGATACCAAATATGAATTTGGAAAAACGAAAGACGGAGTAATTGTTCTTATTGATGAGATTCACACACCCGACTCATCGCGTTATTTTTATTCTGAAGGCTATCAAGAAAGACAAGATAGGGGAGAAGAACAAAAACAATTGTCTAAAGAATTTGTTCGCCGCTGGTTAATTAAAAATGGTTTTCAAGGACTCGAAGGTCAACAAATTCCGGATATGACAGATGAGTATATCGAAACGGTTTCGGAGCGATATATTGAATTATATGAAAAAATATTAGGAGAAAAATTTGTAAAAGCAGATGTTTCTGATATTTATAATCGTATCGAAGATAATGTATTACACTACTTAAAAATGCTGTAAAATTTTACTTTTTCAAATAATTATAACCGCAGGTCATTTTTAGGATTTGCGGTTTTTTATTTTAGATTCATAACATTCA
Source organism: Flavobacterium psychrophilum (assembly GCA_945861915.1). GTDB lineage: Bacteria > Bacteroidota > Bacteroidia > Flavobacteriales > Flavobacteriaceae > Flavobacterium > Flavobacterium psychrophilum_E. Next base: position 2,811 of record CAMAWK010000194.1, read on the forward strand.
ATCCATGCTGAAACTGATATTTTCTGAATGAGTTCTGAAAGTATGCCAAAAGGAATTTGATCCATTTTTTTGAATCGAATACAACTTTTTCCCATATCAAGTTTGTAACTACACTGTTTAGAATATTCTGCTGTAAACCAATCTAATAAAGATGGATTTATATAGATACCCATGTGATACAATGCAATGAAGTTCTTCTGTGAAGCAATAGCAATAAAGGGTAACGGAAGTTTGGGATTACAATGATAGCCATCAGGATATAGTTTATGAGGAACCACATAACCTATCATTCCATAACTTATTTCTTCTTCAAAACCATTTGGAATATTATTTAAAATGGTTTCACGAAGTTTTAAAAAACTAGTTTTTCTTTCTTCTTGAATTTTGTTTAAATAGCCTACAACTGTCATATTTTCAAGGGTATTTTGTTTTTAGTTATGTAAATATAAAGGTTTTAATTAATTACTATTTATTTCTATTAATTTCATGAATGTTAAATTTAAGTTAATAAATAGTACTTTGTTAAGCAAGATACTGTTTTTTAAATATATATTTGCATAGGATATTATTATATGTTTTGTATTCAAAAAAAATAGAAAAAATAATTAAAAAAAAGTATCATGAAAAAATCAATTGTTTATTTAGGTTTAGCTTTAATCGCTTTTACAAATGTATCATTAGCGTCAACTTCAACTTCATTTTCGAATGAAAAACAAGAACTATCACTCTTTAATACTCCTAGTCCTATGGATATAGCCATTAGTAAAGGTGATATAGAAAGTGTTAAAAAGTTTATTGAGTATGGCGTAGATGTTAATGAAAAATCAAATGGATTGAGTCCACTAATGTTAGCTGCTCGTTATAATAAAGTAGAAATAATGAAAATTTTAATTGCAAATGGAGCAAGGATTGATACAAAAGACGAAAATGGTTTTACAGCACTAAAATATGCTGAATTATCAAATGCCACAGATGCATCTTTGTTTATAAAGCAACTAGTAAAACAGAAAACTAAAAAATAATTACTTATTTTTTAGTTTAAAAAAAATCAAAAAAGGCTGTTTCAAAATGAGTTGAAACAGCCTTTTTTAATTTAAATTATTTAGTATTCTTTTTTAAAATAAGAAAACGTTTCGTTGTTTTCTATTTTTAAGAGTGTTTCATAAATTAGTTTAATCACGTTTTCAACATCTTCTCGATGCACCATTTCTACAGTGGTATGCATGTAGCGCAACGGAAGTGAAATCAATGCCGAAGCTACGCCGCCATTACTATACGCAAATGCATCAGTATCAGTTCCTGTAACTCTTGAAGAAGCTAATCGTTGAAATGGAATTTCCTTTTCGGTAGCAGTATCTAATATTAATTCTCTTAAATTATTTTGAACCGCTGGAGCGTAAGTGATAACCGGACCTTTGCCAATTCTTACTTCTCCTTCTATTTTCTTTTCAATCATTGGAGTAGTAGAATCATGACAAACATCGGTTACAATGGCTACATTCGGCTGAATGGTTTTTGTAATCATTTCGGCTCCACGAAGACCTACTTCTTCTTGAACAGAATTAGT
>CAMAWK010000195.1 GCA_945861915.1 Flavobacterium psychrophilum
GAGAAGCAACCAAAAAATGGTCAATGCCAATCCATAATTGGGGATTAATTCTCAATCAGTTCTTAACTATTTTTGAAAAAAGGGTTCAACTTTAATTAAAAAGCCAAACCCCTTTATTTTTAACTTACACACTTTTTAGGATAGTGTCTATTTTTTTTTGAAGTAAACACATTTTTTAGTAGATAATCTATCGCGTCTTGTTTGGTGAATTGAACCTCATTTTTCTTTTTATTAAATGCTATTTTGAGTTGGTTTTCCTTTTTTGAATTGTACTCAGTTACTAATTGGATATGACGTTGCTTTTCCACTTCTGGAAGAGCAAGAAAAACGTCATATACCGTATTAGCATTCATCTCTTTGTACTTTGTTTATTTTTATATTTTTCTAAAATAGTAAACCTCTCTATCGCTTTCAGAATTGGCATTGTGTAGTTCTGTAATTATTTTTATTTTTTGTTTAAGTCGAGCATTAACTTTATTAAGTTCTAATTTTAGATAGTTAATAATATTAGTCTTTTCATCATTATCCTTTTTAAGTTGTATTATCATTTCCGACTTATCGACTTCTTGGTATGCGTTAATAGACATGTCTAATGTTCCACAAATCCATTCAGAAAGGGTTAGGTTAAGTCTTTCTGCTTCTTGCATGTACATTGCTTTTTGACTCGAAGAAACTTTTGAGCTAACTGTAAAGTTTCTGTTTTGATCATTTTTTTCCATTTTTTTTACTTTTTTATTAAATTAATTTTATGTTTATTTCCATTACATTTTTCATTCCTAAAGACTTGCTTGTTTCCAAGTTTTGTTCCATCAATTCTTTCTTTAAAAGTTGATTTGTTCAAGGGTCTATCTCCATTTTCGGAAATCCATTTTTGATATTTTTGGTATAATTCGTTAAAAATCATCCCCTTTTCGATGTTATTGACCACTTCAAAATCTTCATTAGTTAAAAACTCAAGGACATGGTTGCTTTTAGTTTTAAATCGTTCAAGTGCTTCATTGTTCGCTTTACACACAGTTAAATGTTTGTTTTTAAGTAACCTTTCCAGTCCGACCAAAATCCAATTAAAAACCCCGGGTAATTCATTTTCAATTATTTTAATTGGTAGCTGTCTATCTTTTTTATCTTCCTCAATTGTTACGTCAAATTCAATTATCTCGAATCTCCTATAAAATCCATGAACATTTTCTGGGGTGGTTGGAAGAACATTAACATTGAAAATAAATTTAGTATTATTTACAAATTCAATTGGTCTACCTGCAGGGTGACGACCTGTAACTCGTTCTCCTGATACTAATTGCTTAAATACCCCTGTATTGTCAAAAGCTCCTTTAGTATCGCTACAGTAATTTAGAAGTTTGTCTTGTAGGTTTACTAAATAATATTCCCCCTTAGACTTATCTGTTAGTTGTGGTATGGAATAAGAAGCGATATTTTCTTTTCCCAAAATCGCATTAATCACCCGGTATAAAACCGATTTTCCGTTGCTGCCTTCTCCATACAATAGAAGGCATTTCTCGAGGTTGCAAATGTCGTTTGGAGTAAAAATATAACCCAAAAACTCTTGTAAAACCATTCTTTTTTCTTCATCGGGTAGGCAATATTTTAAATACGAATCGAAAATAGGACAAGTTGCATCTGGCAAATATTCAAAAGGCAACACATAATGCAAATTATCAGTTTTATTGTGTGGGTTTAGTTTTCCAATTCCTTTACGGAATTCGAAAGTGCCATTCTGTAAATTAATACTTGTGAGATTGTTGTCACTTGTACTTTGTACAAAATTGTTATGAGTAAATTGTTTTATTAAATCGGTACCAAAGGTGTGGTGTTTGTACAAAAGTCCTGTTAGACCCATTTTTTCGGCAACATTACTTAAAAAGCTGGTGAACCTTTCATGAGTTATTTGTTGCCAGTATTTGCCGTTGTATATGAAGATTACTTTGTTGTAAACTTTCAAGTCCAATTTTTTTTCTAAGACTAATTTCTTAAAAATATTAATAACAAGCACGGAATATTCCTGCTTTTTTAACTTCGGAAAGGATGTTCCATTGAGCAATTTTTCGTACTTAATATAGTCTTTACTTTCCTCATCAATTGGGTTTCCTTCTGAATCTAGAACTTTCTTTTTTAGCTTGTTGATTTCATTTTTCCATTGGACCAATTTTGGCTCTTTCTCCAGAGAAAAGTCAACAACTTCAACAGCATCTAAAAGAAATGCTAAACTTTTTTCTTGTAATGCTATCTCAGAATCACAGTGTTGGTCAGCTTTGCTCTCAACAAGATTCGATTTAATGACAGTTTTTGAAGATTTGTCTTGTTCCATACCATTAACATCAAGACTAGGAGTTTTTTTCTTTCTCATAATCTAGCTTTTAAAGATTTTTTTAATAGGAGTTGACTATTAGTCCCTTTTTTAATTTTGGGTTGCTTTAATAGTTCCTTTTTTCTAGGACCATCTTTTTTAGGAAGTAAAAAGGCCAAATAAGGTGTTGGTGTTAATTCGCACATGATTAATTATTTAATAGTTACGAATTAACAAACATTTTTGAAGAGATATTTTTCAGACACGTGTCTGGACGTGTCTAGAAAATATTTTAATAATTTTCATCAATATATTTAATAATTTCAGGGTTGTTGTTGGATATTTTTTTTACTAATTCTTTCCATTTAAACCCAAATGTTTTATTAAGCGATAAGTTATTATTATTGTAAATATCTTTGAAAGCATAATAAAATCCAAGACCCGTACTCTTACATCTTAAAGCACCAATTTTTGCAATCTCTGATTTAATAAAAGTTCCTTCTACTCCCATTGGAGGTTTTTCTCCCGATATTTTTAATTCAAACCAATATAACAAAGCATACCATTTCTCTGAAATTTTTTCTACTTTTGGTTGCTGTATTGATTTAATAAAATCTAATTTACCAATTACAGCTGCTAAAATATTCAAGTCTTTTGGTAAAAGGCCTTCCATAAAATCGGAAGTGGTTTTTTGAAAAGGTTCCTTTGATAGCCTATCTATAATTACCGCCTCAAACTCCTTTTTTAAGACAACTCTTGGTTTAGGACTTCCTTTAATTGTGTTTAAAAATAAAGTATTCATTTCTTCAAATGACTTCGTTCTTATTTCTCCAAATAATTTTCTTTCAACCTGGGTAATTTCTTTCCAATAGTTTTGTTGGTTAAAGACATAATCATACCAAACTTCGTAGGTCGATTTTTCTTGTTTATTTTCCTCCATTAAAACTTGAACTGTCTTTTCTTTGGTTTTCCTACTAATTTCTTTTTGAGAAAAAATAAAATCTAGGTAATTGTCAATGTCTAAATCTTTAATTTCTGAGGTAATTATGAAGTTTTGATTTTTAATTTCACCAATACAATTTTTAATAAGTTTAATTTGACTGTGCCATAACTCATCTTTGTATTTTCCATTTGTGATGGTTGATAAGTTAATATTTAAATGGTCTTTTGATAAGTTATTTACAAATTTTAATTCTTTTTCAAACGGTTCTTTATTTGATTTGAGTAATTCTATAGTTTGATATAATTCATATCTTTTTTCTAAAAATTGAGATTCAATTCTGTTTTCTAGTAGATTTACGGTTTCATTGCAATTTTCAAAGAATTCAACTTCTGAAACAAAATTTTTCTTTTCTGCTTCCTTTTGTTTTCGTACTAGATAACTTTTAAATCCTGATTCTTTTTTTAAAATGCCAAATAGTAAAATATCCAAATATTGTATTTCTTTCATATGTATGTTTATTTTTATTAGATAAAGTTAATAAAGTTAAAATAGTTAAACTTTATTTAGTCAAAAAAATAAAATCCGAGGTTAAAAATAATTTTGATATACGAAATCAAATCAGTAGGAATAAATAATGCAATAATATCCTTTAGAGTTTTAAAAGTTATTTATTTGAAAATGATTTTAGAGGAATTAATAATGTTTAATAGTAAGGAGCGGACTTCAAAATTTGTTCATATTAAGTCTAATTTCAAATTATGCTAGTATTTTTTCTAGAGCGCTGACAAAGTTGTGGCAATTAAAATGTAAAATCTCCTTTTTTACCACCCAACGATAAAAGATATTTTCGTTATTGGAAATGCAATTAGCCCTTAGATTTCCCTTCGGACAAACTATGAAGAAAACGTCAGCTGTGAGTTAGGAATACTTGAATTTTTTTTGTTGGCACTCCTAATAATAACATTTTTTGGATTGTGGAATGCATTGATGGATTGTTTAATTTATCATTGAATTTATTATTTTGTATTTATTGTTTATTAATGCATTATTAATGCATTATTAACTCTGATATAATAATATTGCGATACTTTGTTACGTAATTAAAACAT
>CAMAWK010000196.1 GCA_945861915.1 Flavobacterium psychrophilum
TTTTTTTATATTATTTTTCTTTTTTAAAAACTTCACTTTAAGATTGATTGAAATTAAAATTTCAGTCAATCTTTTTTTTTGATAATAAATTAAAAATCTAAATAAAAAAGATGTCAATCTAATAAAATCTTAAATATTTTGGGAAAATAATTCAAAAAATCGAACATTATTAAATAAAGAAATGCTAAAAATTAAATTCTATTTTATGTAACGAATTATGAAAATTATAAGTTTTTGATTAAATTTGCGCCTTAAAATGATACTCCCAAAATGATTCAGGAAAAAACCAATGTTACATTGACATTCGAAGATTTCAGAACTGAAATATTGAATGACTACCGAATAGCCTCAACAAGTCGTGAGTGTAGTCTTTTGGGACGAAAGGAAGTACTGACTGGCAAAGCAAAATTCGGAATTTTTGGCGACGGTAAAGAAATTCCGCAATTAGCGATGGCTAAATTTTTCAAAAATGGTGATTTCCGCTCTGGTTATTACCGTGACCAAACTTTTATGATGGCGATTGGAGAATTAACCGTTCAACAATTATTCGCAGGTTTATACGGTCACACCGATATTGAGCACGAGCCGATGTCTGCAGGAAGACAAATGGGTGGGCATTTTGTAACTCACAGTTTAAAAAAAGATGGTTCTTGGAAAAACCTGACCAAACAAAAAAATTCCAGTGCCGATATTTCTCCAACAGCAGCGCAAATGCCTCGTTTACTGGGACTTGCTCAAGCTTCTAAAATTTATAGAGAAGTAACTGATATTAAAAACAGTGAAAAATTCTCTAAGAACGGTGACGAAATTGCTTGGGGAACTATTGGAAATGCAAGTACAACCGAAGGTGTTTTTTTTGAAACTATCAATGCAGCTGGCGTATTACAAGTACCTATGGTTCTGAGTGTTTGGGATGACGAATACGGAATATCAGTACACGCGAAATACCAAACCACCAAAGAAAGTATTTCGGAAATATTAAAAGGATACCAACGTGAAGCCGATTCTAATGGATTTGAAATACTAAAAGTAAAAGGCTGGGATTATGCCGATTTAATAAGCACTTATGAAAAAGCAGCCGATTTGGCTCGTGAAAAACATACTCCTATTTTAATTCACGTAGAACAATTGACTCAGCCTCAAGGACATTCTAGTTCAGGTTCTCACGAAAGATACAAAGACGCTAAAAGATTGGCTTGGGAAAAAGAATACGATTGCCTTCGTCAAATGAAATTATGGATGATTGCCATTAATATTGCTTCCGCTGAAGAAATAGAAGCTATTGATACTGAAGTACGGAAAGAAGTACTGGAAGCAAAAAAAGCAGCTTGGAAAGCATTTATTGAACCTATAATTGAAGAACAAAAAGAACTAGTTTCTTTACTTGAAAAAATCGCTATTACAAGTAACAATAAAGATAAAATTTTAAAATTTGCTTCTGATTTAGACAGTATTAAAAATCCATTTAAAAAGGAAATCTTAGTTGCAGCGCGTAAAGTTTTACGTTTGGTTATAAACGAATCGGGCAAAACAGAATTATCAAACTGGATTAGTTCGTACTCAGGCAAAATTGCTCCAAAATTCAATAGTAATTTATTCTCAGAATCAAATTCGAATGTTTTTTCGGTAAAAGAAGTCTTGCCTATTTATGAATCTGATGCTGTTGAAGATACCGATGGCAGAATGATTATTAGAGATAATTTTGATGCTATTTTTACTAAATATCCTGAATCTTTAATTTTTGGTGAAGATGCTGGAAATATCGGAGACGTAAATCAAGGATTAGAAGGATTGCAAGAAAAATATGGAGAACTTCGAGTTGCTGATGTAGGAATTAGAGAAACCACCATTATTGGTCAAGGAATTGGCATGGCTTTAAGAGGTTTGCGTCCAATTGCCGAAATTCAATATTTAGATTATTTGTTGTATGCAATTCAGATTTTGAGTGATGATTTAGCCACCTTACAATACAGGACGGTTGGAAAACAAAAAGCACCTTTAATTATTAGAACTCGCGGACATCGTTTGGAAGGAATTTGGCATTCAGGTTCGCCAATGGGAATGATCATTAATGCCTTGCGAGGGATTCATATTTTAGTTCCTAGAAATATGACAAAAGCGGCTGGTTTTTATAATACTTTAATGGAAAGCGACGAGCCAGCCTTGGTTATTGAATGTTTAAATGGCTACCGAATCAAAGAAAAAATGCCATTGAATTTTGGTGAATTCAAAACTCCGATTGGAGTCGTTGAAACCATCAAATCGGGTAATGATATCAGTTTAGTTTCTTATGGCTCAACATTAAGATTAGTGCAACAAGCTGCTAAAGAATTGGCTGAAATTGGAATTGATTGTGAAATTATCGACATTCAATCCCTGCTTCCATTCGATATTCATAACGATTGTGTAAAAAGTATTGTCAAAACAAATCGGTTATTAGTAATTGACGAAGATGTTCCTGGTGGTGCTTCGGCTTATATTTTACAACAAATTATCGACAAACAAGATGGATATCAATATCTTGACAGCAAACCGCAAACACTTACTGCAAAGGCGCATCGTCCCGCTTATGGTTCTGATGGTGATTATTTTTCAAAACCTTCTTCCGAAGATATTTTCGAAAAAGTGTATGGGATGATGAATGAAGTGAATCCGTCGAAATATCCAAGTTTGTATTAAACTGTTAGTCGTCAGTTTAAAGAGCCGAAGGAAAAACTACAAATTATGAATATCTAAAGAAAGCAATTAATACAATTATGCGACAAGTTTCTTAAAGATGAGATTCAAAAAATTGATTTATCAAATTTTGCATGGAATTGTTTTGCTTCTGACGAAATAGATTGGGACGAAAATGACGAAATAATTTCTAAAACAATTTTTGATTGGGATAACGAAGACATAAACTTTCCCATCAATAAAGTTAATATGAAACTTTGAAAAAACAGACTCGAAAATGATGTCGACGAATTAATGGTTTATAACAATTGGAATATTCATATTGAAAAGCAGAAAGAAATCTGTGAAAAATATGACTCAAATTGGAAGCCCATCAATAAAACTCTTAACAATGGTATTTCAGAAAATTTAGATTTAGAGAAATTAAATGGATTAAGGCACAGAACAAAAAAAGGCGAAGTTTGTTGGTTCATTTGGAGTGGAGAATATTTGGAAGACGACAATTTTTTCCAACCAATTTGTGCTGAATATTTATTGCAAAAAAAACCAAAACTGATTGACTATTTAGGACTTGACGCAGGATTTAGATTTCTAATAACCGAAAACGGCTATGAAGATGTTTGGTTTGACGAAAACCTATTGGAAATTGAAAAACCTAAATGCTAATAGTTACTTCAACGGATTTGGGCATTGGACTTAATAAGAAAATAGTTTGGTGTTTGGCAGTTTGGTGTTAACCGAAAAATAAATCTTACTTTAGTACTAAAACGATTTATCTTACTATTTTCAATTTGCTTAAAACTGTATCAATTACTTCATTGATTTCGGAAGAAATTACAAATTTGTAGTTCAAATAAACATAGCCAATTGTTACCAAAATGGATTTCAATGCAATTCCAATTATGGGATAAAAAGGGAAATCCCAAAAATAAAACGCTAAAAACAAAGCGGTTGTCAGGTAAATAGAATACATTGTTTGGCTTGTAAAAGGATACAAATCCAAACGCTTGACTACAAAAAGCAATTTAGCTAAACTGTATAAAGTAATAGACAACAATGTAGCAAATGCCGATCCCATAATTCCATAAATAGGAATAAAAACCATATTTAAAGCCACCGTCAAAACTACCAAAAGCACTCCCAAAAACAGTACGGCACGATAGTATTTAGTATTGAAAATAATAGCATTGTTATTTCCTAAAATCAAATCAAAATATTTAGATAATCCTATCATAAAAACAACTGGAATTCCTCCTTTGTATTCATCAGGCACTAATTCATACAATTGGTTGATGTTGACAAAAATACACAGCATTACAAAACCACCCACAATTTGAAGATTGATAGATGTTTTTTTATACAAAACATTCATTTCGTCATGCTTGTTTTCGTGCATTAATTTGGCTGTAATCGGATACACAATTTGATGCATTGCTCTACTTGGAACCGAAATCACTAAGGCGATATAAGTTGCTACCGAATAATAGGCTATATTTTCAATATTCATATATTGATTCAAAATCATTTTATCGCCATCCAAAAGAAGGTTAGCAACGCTACCTGACAAAATGATATAAAAAGTATAGGTTAAAATAGCCTTAGTGTTTTGGGGAATACTAAATTGAAAAACAGGTTTTTGGATATGAAATGCATAAAACATGGTAACAATCAAAGCAATCA
>CAMAWK010000197.1 GCA_945861915.1 Flavobacterium psychrophilum
AAGATTCCGTTTGTGATGATTTCAAAATCGGGAGGTGCTCGAATGATGGAAGCGGCTTATTCGTTGATGCAAATGGCAAAAACATCGGTTAAGTTGGCTCAATTATCCGAAGCTAAAATACCTTATATTTCTTTGTGTACCGATCCAACTACTGGTGGAACCACTGCTTCCTATGCAATGTTAGGAGACATCAATATTTCGGAACCTGGCGCATTGATTGGTTTTGCTGGACCTAGAGTAGTAAAAGATACCACAGGAAAAGATTTGCCTGAAGGTTTTCAAACTGCTGAATTTGTACTCGAACATGGTTTTCTTGATTTTATTACCCCTCGAAAAGAGCTGAAAGACAAAATCAATCTCTACATCGATTTGATACAAAACATCGAAATTAGATAATTAAAGAAATCCAGAGCAATCTGGATTTTTTTTTGGAATGAAAATTTTGCCATCACTTTTGTTGCATTTTTTTCAAAACAAATTTTTTGCAACAACTTTTGTTGCATTTTTTTTGAAATGAAAATTTTGCAACAACTTTTGTGTCACTTTATTTAAAATGAAAATTTTGCAACAACTTTTGTGATTTTTTTTTCGTTTTGAAAAAAATGTCACAGCTCAAAAAAAATAGTTTTGCGAAGTAGGAGTAACTCATAAAAGCTAAATAGTGTCCTGATTGTTCTGGGAACCTCAAATTAGAACTAAAAATCGATTGTTTGCAATTATTTAAAAGCCTAGCTAAAGATATATTATAAGAAAAGTATACATTTGATAATAAATAAAGCGAAACAAACATTCGCCAATCTAACCTAAATTAAGTGTAAACACAAAACTTTATATAGCTTATATACAAGTTAGGAGTCACCCTAAAAAACCGATTGCAAGACAAAACTTTACAAAAAAATGGACTTTATTTGTCCATTTTTAAAATAATTGTATCTTTGGACAAATATTGACCAAATGGAGACAGTTAAAAAAATAACATCATTCGGAGAACATCTTAGAAACCTGAGAGAAAACCAAAGTTTGACACTAAAAAACGTGGCTGAACAAATTGGCATTGATACTTCCTTGCTTGCGAAAATCGAACGCAACGAAAGACAACCTACAAAACAAATAATAAAACAAGTTGCAGAATTTTTTAAATGTAACGAACAAGAATTACTAAATAATTTTTTGAGCGACCAAATTGCTTACAAAATTATGGACGAAGAAGCGGGCATTGAAATCCTAAAAGTTGCCGAAGAAAAAGTAAAATACCTTAAAACTGTGAACAATGGAAAATAAAATAAAAGTTGTAGAATTGTTTGCAGGTGTTGGTGGTTTTCGCCTTGGTTTAGAAGGCTGGAATGGAAAATCTGCATCATCAAATTATAAAGAAAATTTTGAAAGTCCTTACGAGTTTGTTTGGAGTAACCAATGGTAACCATCGACAAAAGTGCAACATGCTTCTGCGGTTTACGAAAGGCGTTTTGGAATGGATAACCATTCAAATAAAGATATAGCTTCGGTTGAAGTTTCTGAAATTCCTGACCACGATTTATTGGTTGGCGGTTTTCCTTGTCAAGATTATTCAGTCGCAACAACGCTGAAAAATTCAAAAGGTTTAATCGGAAAAAAAGGTGTTTTGTGGTGGTCAATTCACAAAATTCTTTCAGAAAAAGAGATTAAATCAAAATATATCTTTCTTGAAAATGTTGATATTTTGGGCGTTACCTAAGGTCGGGCTTTACTTTCCAATCCTTTGTTTTTTTAAAGAAAAAATCAAAAGATTTCCTCTTCAATCCCTAACGCAATACCTCGTTAAAAATGAACATTATTGAAAAAATAAATAAAAAAAAAGATTTGATTATTTCAGAATTGTATCAGTGGTCAGAAACTTTTAATCCTGAAAACACATTTTACAACATTAATAATATAGATGAAGAAGATGAAATTGAAATGTATCAAGCATACAATTCTGTAAAAAGTTTAGCTGAAAAATTAGAGAAAAATGATTGTAATGAAAAAGATTATGAAAATATTATATTTCATATTGACCAAATAAATTACAACAAAACAATTCTCAAATTATAAATTAATTTGATATTGAATTCTTCTATTTTTGATTCTTTCTTCTAATTCTTCTAAAGTTAAAAAAGCATAAGAAGAACCTTTTTCATTTAAACTAACAAAACAAAATCTAAATCTTGAACCAAGTATTTTGCCAAAATTGAATTCATTTTCAGTTGCTCCAAAAAAGAAACCTTTTGGATTTTCAGGCAAATATTTTTTTGTGGTTTTTAATTCAACAAGAATTATATCTTCTAGATAAGTTTGAATAAATCCAGCATCTGCAATCTTTCCAACCATTTCAGGAACATAAATTAAATCAAAAGCTTGTAAAAATCTATGTTCAATTTTAAGTAAATCTAACAATTCTTTTTTTGTTGCTAAATCAATTTTGAAAAACCCTGTGTAATTTTCTATTAAATAATTTACGCCTTCTTTTTCTGTTACATTATTCGATAATGTCAATACAAATGAGTGTTTTCTTGACATTATTTTTCAGATTTTATTTCATAATCCTTATAACTATGATTTGGGTTTATAGTTTTAAAATCTATTAGTTCCGAAATACTCAATTCAAAGACTTTTGCAAATACAGCCATATTTGAAATTGATATATTTCTTTCACCTCTTTCTATCATACCAATATATGTTCTATGGAAACCAGTCAAAAAAGATAATTTTTCTTGGCTATAGCTTTTTTCTAGACGTAATTGCTTAATTCTATCACCAAATTCTTTTAATAGATATTCATTTACCATATAGTAAAACTATACATATTGTATGTTTTGATCAACAGACAATATGTATCATATTTTAATTATCTTAATGCTAAGTTTTCAATTAAAATGAAATAAATAAATTTAAATTAATACAAAATAAATCCTTGGAATTTCACTTGATAAAGAAATTGAAGTGTTTGAAAAAGCAGAAATTCAAGTAAAAACCGTTCGCTTAAAAGAGAACAATTTACCTAAAGAAGATATATCATTTCCAACATTCAAATACGAAGAACTTGTGAACGACGATTGGGAAAACTCCGATTTTAAAGACATTTTGGAACATAAATTTCTGTTTGTATTTTTCCAATTTGAAGATGGAAAATTGGTTTTAAGAAAGGTAAAGTTTTGGAATATGCCATATTTAGACTTACTCGAAGTTGAAAAAGTTTGGATGAAAACGCAACAAATTGTTGCAAAAGGCGAAATTGTAAGAGGCTTTAAAACAGACAAGAATGGAAAAGTAAGTCGCTTGACAAATTTTCCTGATAAAGAATTTAGCCAAGTTTCTCACGTTCGACCTCACGCAAAAGATGCTTCCGACACTTATCCTTTGCCGAAAAAAGACAAATTGACAAAGCAAATGGAATATACAAAACATTGCTTTTGGCTGAATAATAGTTATGTAAGAGACGAAATATTTTTGAAAAAATGAATGGTATATAAAAATCGTTTCATTCTTTGAAACGATTTTTTTATGCTATTACCCTAAAACAACCCATTCAATTCCGCATCAATCCGATTGAAAACGGTGCCTAAATCTTCGGGGTTTTCTACAAAATTGAGTTGGTCTACATCGATGATTAATAATTTTCCTTTGCTGTAATTTTGTATCCAGGCTTCGTAGCGTTCGTTCAATCGGCTTAAGTAGTCTATGGAAATGGAGTTTTCATATTCTCGACCTCGTTTGTGAATATGTCCCACAAGATTAGGAATCGAGCTTCTTAAATAAATCAGTAAATCAGGTGCTTTAACTGTAGATTCCATGAGTTCGAATAAGGAAGTGTAATTTTCAAAATCACGATTGGTCATCAATCCCATAGCGTGAAGATTGGGTGCAAAAATGTGAGCATCTTCATAAATGGTTCGATCTTGAACAATCTTTTTGCCACTTTCTCTAATTTGCATCACTTGGCGAAAACGGCTATTGAGGAAATAAATTTGCAAATTAAACGACCAACGCTCCATTTGATGATAAAAATCGTCTAAATACGGATTGTCAACTACTTCTTCAAAATGCGGTTCCCACTTAAATTGTTTTGCCAATAAACCTGTCAAAGAAGTTTTTCCAGCGCCGATGTTTCCTGCTATTGCTATGTGCATTATGGTAATTGTATTTTAAAATTGCTAATTTCTCGGTTGGTAAAAATAGACAAAATTTGGTCTTTGTAATAGAAATTATTAAATGATTTATCCACATTTTCAATGGTGTAAATGGTATTCTTTTTTAAATCTTTTAGAAACAATTTTCCATTTTTCGAAAAAATAATTTCCTGAT
>CAMAWK010000198.1 GCA_945861915.1 Flavobacterium psychrophilum
GTTTTAAGTTGCCATACTGCTTGTAACAGCGGTTTTAAGAAATGGCGGGTTTAGTGATTAATTTAAACATTGTGTGTACTTGTTAAGTCTTGGCTCAATCGAAAGTTTAGGCTTGTCAATCCGCCACTTCTTAAAGCCACGGGACGTTACCTGTAATTTTAAAAAGACTGTATGACAAACGAAAGACCTCTTAAAAAAGGAGATACCATAGTTGGAGAATTCTTAATCCAAGACATATTTGGTGGCGAAGGCAAATCAGGTATGGGTGTTGTTTATTTAGTGACAAGCAGAAAGTTTGACCGACCTTTTGTTTTAAAAACATTTCAAAAGGACAACAATAACTCTGTTGAAAGATTTCGTTCTGAAGCAGAAGTATGGGTTGCAACAGGAATACATTCTAATATTGTTCAAGCATTGTTTGTTGACGAAATAAATGAAAAGCTTTTTATTGGTGCCGAATATATTGCACCTGATGAATATGGGAGAAATACAATTACCGACTACTTAAAACAAGGTGGTACCTCAAATCAAAATATCATTAAATGGACAGCACAATTTTGTTATGGAATGAACCAAGCCATTTCAAAAGGAATGAAAGTACACAGAGATGTGAAGCCTGACAACTTAATGGTTGACGCAAATGGAAATCTTAAAATTACAGACTTTGGTTTATCCAAATTTAACAATGAATTCAAGGATTTAAATACTTCTATTGACCAAAAAGACAAAGGTGGTTTTCTAAATAAATTCAAAGGACTTTTTGGAAATCAAAAAATTGAAGTTAAAAATATCGGGTTGACAAATGAAGGCTCATTTTTAGGGACAATTCTGTACGCTTCACCAGAACAGATTATGAACTCTTCAAGTGTGGATTTTCGTTCTGACATATACAGTTTTGGAATTGTTTTATATCAGCTGATTAGCTTAGGTTCATTTCCATATTCTCTTGTTGGTAAAACGACAATAGAAACCCTTGCTTTAATGCACCTGCAAGAACCGATAGTTAAAATAAACCACCCACTTGCTTCTATAGCATACAAATGCTTATCAAGAAATATCAATCAGAGATATCAATCTTTTGAAGAACTACTTAAGGACTTAAAACCCATTGCCGACAGTTTAAAAATAAAACTTCCAAATAATAAAATCGAAGTTGATGCAAATTTGAGAGAACTCTATATTCAGAGTTTTACTTACAGAAGCCTTGGCGATTTAAGCAAAGCAAAAGAATTAATAACAAAATATATTAGTCAAGACAAAAATGATAGTTCAGCGTGGAGTTTAAAAGGTAGAATTGAATATGAACAAGGCGACACGAAGGAAGCGATAAAATCAACCTTGATTTCTTATGAGTTAGATGCAAACAACTCTCAAACTTGTAATAATCTTGGCATTTTTTATAAGCAATTAAATGATTTGCCCAATGCCGAAAGGTTTTTATATGAAGCAATTGAAATAGACCCATACAATTCAGGAGCTTTAACAAATTCTGCAATACTATATGAAGAAAAGGGAAATTTCCCTTTAGCAGCCGACCTCATTGTAAGAGCAATAAATTTGGCACCTGATAAAAAGACACTTCATTTCAATGCCGGCAATATTGCAGCAAATGTTTCAAGACAAAAACACTTCGACAAAGCAATTAATATTTTAGAACTTCTCATTAAGGTTGACAAAGGGAATATTAACAATTGGTTTAATCTTGGCTTGAATTATCAGCTAACCCAAAGACCTAACGAAGCAATCAAATGTTTCAAATACGCTGAGCAACAAATGCCAGACGATGAGCAGACATTAATTTCATTAGTTAAATTAAACGGAGAAATTGGTAAATACGATGAAGCAATTAAATACTGTGAAAAATTGCTCGACAAACACCTTTCAACACTTAATGCTATTTGTTGGAGAGCACAGTATATTCAAGCAAAAGGTAACGGACAGGAAGCAATTGAGTTTATGAAATCAGTGATTTCAAACAATCAGATGAACGACCATTTATGGATTACACTTGCTTCTATGTATTCCTATGAAGGAGACAACAAAAAGGCGGTAGCTATGATAATTCGAGCAAGACAAATTTTGATGGAAAAAGGTGAAACAAATAATGCAGACAAAATGGACTTTTTAAGTGA
This sequence comes from Flavobacterium psychrophilum, assembly GCA_945861915.1. Lineage (GTDB taxonomy): Bacteria > Bacteroidota > Bacteroidia > Flavobacteriales > Flavobacteriaceae > Flavobacterium > Flavobacterium psychrophilum_E. The sequence goes on from CAMAWK010000198.1 coordinate 2,133, forward strand.
AAAGCAAAGACAATATCAACAACTTGCAGACAGAAAATAAAAGAAAAACTACAGGTAACAGCACCTACCCAAAAGGCGGGGTTTGGTGTTCCAAAGACAGTTTTGTGGTTAATGGAGCATTAGTTTTTCAAATCAAGTTTTGTGGTAAGAGTCCCGCCCTTCGGGTAGCTGCAAAACGTTAGCGATCATGCTATCACAGAAACGGAGAATTCAAGAATCTAACGAAATTTAATATAGGAAAATTATATGGCAACACCTATTACTGAAATTTTAACATCGCTTACATCAAACATTTCTAAAATTAATTCGAAAGAAGACTTCGAAAAAAATTTAGAACTATTTAAGTTTTACAAAATAAATTTATTAAAAAAAGATAATTTTTTTGATTTTCCACAAATGAGTTTATCAAAAGGTTTGGGTAAAAATTTATCATATACATACTTATATGAGATATTCCCTGACGAAAAATTCACTTCACCAATAATAAAAATTTTATTCCTTGATAGTGTTAACGGACCACTGATTCTTATTGATGTCTTTAACCAAAATGTTTTAGAACAATTACAATCAAAAATAGATGTTTTACCAAATTTCATATATAATCCAAATAGCGGAACATTTTTGGAAAGGGAATCATCTAACTTTATTTATTTTACATTTTATCCTTCTATTAATTTATCAGCAGTTTTAATTTCTAATAATGAAGAACTTTTTAAGCATCCAATTTATTCTTATAACAAAGTTTTAGATTTTTTTTCATAATTACGTTATTTGCTATGTAATTTTAAAAATCAAAATATTATGACTTCATTTATAATTATATCTTTTTCCGCTATAGTTTTATACTTGTTATTTAAAAAAAGATACATTCCAGAATCAACAATAAAAAAAATAATAGAGGAAAATTATAGTTCAATCCTAAACTTGGCAGAAAGTAAAGGAATTATTAGTAGTTACGTAAACCTAGATATTGAAGAAGGTGGTCATTATCCAAGATTTTTTTACAATAAACACATTCAAATCGTTAAATCTGCCATTCGCGATTATGTTGTAAATAATTCAGATCTTAAAATAGAAAATGATACCTGTATATTTCAAGATTATCAAAAACAAGAGATTTTAAGAAATAGTATTACAAAATTACAAAACAACTAAAATACTTCTGAAACTAATATATGTATGGATTCAATTGAGAATATAATAGAAGCATTAATAAAAGCTTGCATCAAATCACGCCCAAGTTATTTTAAACCTTATCTATTTTCAGAAAAGGTTACAACGGAATGGCCTGATAAGGATTCCTTTTATAAATTCTTTAAATACATACTTTCTGTTTCAAGGAAAATGTCGGAAGGAGAATTACATTTAGAAATAAAATTACCTGATGCTAAAAATATAAATGTTAAGCATTTTGAGTTTTATGATGCGTTACATGTTCATCCTCGTCTAACAATAGTTGTTGATGAATCTAATGACTCAATTCATCTAGACATTTTACCTTTTTAAAAAATAAAGCACGAACGCTAACATTGGTTTTGCTCAATTGCTCGTCTGTTGCTGGTGGAAACAATAATTTTCATAACTTCGTTTAACGGTTGTGGAAAATAAAGCGTTCCAAAAGTCGCAACTGAAGCAAAGCCAAGGGACGTTAGCAGAAAATTTTAACAAAAAACAACAAAACATGAAAAAGATTACAATTTTGACTTTCTTATTATTAAACACTTTTGTTTATTCTCAATAAAATTAGAAACAGAAGAATGGATAAGCCAAAAAATATATCAATTTTCTCTTAAAAGCCATGATGTTTCTCATAGTTGGGAGGTTGATTATAAGGATGGTACTATGATAATAAAAGATACAACAGTCGCCTCGGGAATTACACTAATTTACAATTGTTGGATACCAATAAAAGAAATAAGCAGCTTTAATTTTGTAGAATATGAATCTAGCGTAAGTTTAAAAATATTTTTGAAGAATAATGCAAAAATAAAATCAAAATGGAATGGAGATGATAAATATTTATACAATGATAATTTTTATTTTATATTAGATAAATCCTTTAAAGAAAATGATATGTATAATCGTATGACAAAGGCTCTAAACAATTTAATAAAACTGAATGGTGGTACAATTAAAAA
>CAMAWK010000199.1 GCA_945861915.1 Flavobacterium psychrophilum
TCGCTAAAAACAATAAAAAGGGTTTGTATAAAATGAAATACTTTTTCACAATAGCAGTTTTAACAAGTTGGTATAAAAATAGATAAAATCATTTAAATACTTTTACAAAAAAACAAAAAATGACATTCGAAAATCTAAAACCAAAAATCACAGCAATCACTTCAAGTTTAGAATTAACAAGGGAAGAAAAACTAGGTGCGATTTGTCAATTCCTTAATGATTCAATAGAGTATTACAATTGGGTTGGTTTTTATTTTGCCAGTCACGACGCAAAAACCCTACACCTTGGACCGTATGTTGGAGCAGAAACCGAGCACAGAGTTATTCCTTTTGGCAAAGGCATTTGTGGCCAAGTGGCGGTTTCGAACCAAAATTTTGTTGTGCCAGATGTGTCTGCACAAGACAATTATATAGCGTGTAGCTTTACCGTAAAATCGGAAATTGTTGTGCCACTATTCGTAAACGGACAAAACATAGGACAAATTGATATTGATAGTCATGTTTTGGACCCATTTACCGAAGCCGATGAACGCTTTTTAGAATTTGTTAATTCAGAAGTTGCTAGGTTGTTTTAAATCCGAATTGTTTTTGTAAACTTAAAATTAAAAAAATTCCCCTCTTTAATTCGTTTTATTTATGTAATTTTGTTTAATAATTTATTTTTTTAGTTAAACAAAATGTCAAGCAAAAAACCCGATTCAGTTGTCTACTCTAACGAAAACGGATACAACGCCAGTCAATTAAACTACGGTACTTCGGTAGGTGCTCCTGTAATTAAAATGGATAATTTGGTATCTTGGAAAGCAAGAGGAATCGAAAAGGTAAACAAAGAATTCGAAAGCAAATTCAATGAACTCAGACAAGAATACGAGAAACTAATCGAGGAATTTCAGTGGAATGAACTGGTTTACAATGCCAAATTCTCTTTTGAGCCTGTTGTTGGAGAAATGTATCACATGTATACAAACGATGACGGAATTCATTTTTTATCTATAATCGCACCAAACGAATGGAACAAAGAATATGTGGCAACACTAAAACTTAATAGTGACAAAAAATGGGTTTTGGTTGCGCAATAAAATTATTTATGTGTTCAAATTGTTTATTTTATCAAATCCTGTCACGCTGTAAGCGTCCCTACTCTCGAGCGTCGAGACTCCTACGGATCTACAAATAGCCTTGAATTTTGAACGATTTTTATTCGCATTTTATTTTTACTGAAATCTATATTAATTTATAACAATGAAAAAACACTTTACTTTCGATTCCATCATGGAAATGCCCAAACATTACAAAACTCATTTTGTGAATAGTTTAGGAGGATTCAAGAGTGTTTCGTTACTCGGAACAGTCAATAATTTGGGACAAACCAATTTGGGAATCTTTAGCTCCATTTTTCATATTGGTGCCAACCCGCCGCTTATTGCTTTGATTTTCAGACCCAGTCCGCCGCAACGCGATACGCTTGCAAATATTCTAGAAACGGGTTTTTATACTATTAATCACATCAACGAAAGCATCTATAAACAAGCACATCAATGTTCGGCTCGGTACGAGTATGGCGAATCTGAATTTGAAATTACAGGCTTAACACCCGAGTTTAAAAATAATTTTCTAGCACCTTTTGTTCAAGAGAGCCAGATTCAAATGGGAATCGAATTCAAAGAAAAAATCGATATTACCATCAACAATACCATCATGGTTATAGGACAAATAACCGAAGTGTATGTTCCAGAAAATTGTCTGGCCGAAGACGGTTTTATCGATTTAGAAAAAGCCAACACCATTACTTGTTCAGGTTTGGATAGTTATCATAAAACAGTAAAGTTAGACCGATTGAGCTACGCTAAACCCAACCTAGAAATCACTTCAATTTAATCATTTTGGAACGAGAAGCCCTCAATATTCTATGGTTCAAGCGTGATTTGCGTTTTGCAGATCACGAACCATTGTATGCCGCTTCTCAACAAAATATTCCTATTTTATTGATTTACATCTTCGAGCCATCGGTAATGAATTATGACGATTCTGATGTGCGTCACTGGCGATTTATCTACGAATCGATTCAAGATTTACAACGAAAACTAGCTGCTTTTGATTCAAAAATCTATGTTTTTCATAAAGAAGCTCAAATAGTTTTTTCTGAATTATCAAAAAAATATACTATCCAAAACGTTTTTTCTCATCAAGAAATTGGAAACAAAATCACTTTTGATAGAGATATTGCAATGCAGGATTTTTTTCAAAAAAATAAAATAATTTGGAATCAATTTCAAATGCACGGCGTTATCCGTAAACTAAAATCGAGACAAGATTGGGACAAGCGTTGGGAAGCGGTGATGCGAGGAGAAATTAAAAATGTTGACTTAAACCATTTAAAGATTGAAAAATTGAATGATTCTTTTTATGAAAGTTCAAAAGGTAATCCATTATCTTCTGAAATAACTACCCCCAACAAAAACTTCCAACAAGGTGGCGAAAATCTTGCTTGGCGCTATTTGGATAGTTTCGTCAAAGAACGCTATGTCAATTACAGCAAACACATATCGAAACCGGCTTTGGCACGTAAAGGCTGCAGCCGATTGTCGCCTTATTTAACCTACGGCAACATCAGCATGAGAATGGTGTATCAATATACCAATCAGTTTTATGAATCGTCAAAAAACAAACGAGCGATTCTCAATTTCGTTTCACGCTTGCATTGGCATTGTCATTTTATTCAAAAGTTCGAAGACGAATGCCGCATGGAGTTCGAAAATGTCAATCGAGCTTATGATTCATTGGTTAAACCAAAAAACGAAACCTACATCAAGGCTTGGCAAGAAGGCAAAACGGGTGTTCCGATTGTAGATGCTTGTATGCGCTGTTTGGTCGAAACGGGGTATATTAATTTTAGGATGCGAGCAATGGTAGTTTCATTTTTCACTTTTAATCTTTGGCAAGATTGGCGAGAGTTGCATTTCTTGGCTAGGCAATTTCTAGATTATGAACCGGGAATTCATTATCCTCAAATTCAAATGCAATCGGGTACAACGGGCATCAACACGATCCGAATTTATAGCCCCATAAAAAACTCCGAACAACACGATTCCGAAGGGGTTTTCATCAAACATTGGATTCCTGAATTGGCAGAAGTTCCTGTTCATTTGCTACACGAACCTTGGAAAATGAACGAAATGGAACAGCAGTTTTATAATTGTAAAATTGGCGAAGATTATCCTGAACCCATCGTAAATATTGAAGAAACCCGAAAATACGCCAGCGATATTGTTTGGAGCTTTCGCAAAAAGGACGAAGTAAAAGTCGAGGGAAAACGTATTTTACAAAAACATGTGAGTAACCCTAATTCGAATAGAAAAACTAAAAAAATAAAAGTCTAATGGCGATTTTTTTAAAAGCAAACTGGGAGCATATTATCATGGCAAATTATGAAATTAATCCCCAAATTCTTATTCCGTTTTTACCCAAAGGAGTCGAGTTAGATTTATTTGAAGGAAAATGTTTCATCAGTTTGGTCGGATTTATGTTCAAAAACACCAAATTGTTTACTATCCCGATTCCGTTTTTTGGCAATTTTGAAGAAATTAATTTGCGGTTTTATGTAAAACGTACCGAAGAAGATAATACAATAAAACGCGGAGTTGTTTTTATAAATGAAACTATTCCGTATCCAATTGTGGCTTGGGTTGCCAACAAGTTATACAACGAAAATTATACGGTTGTACCAACAAAACACAAAATCAATACACTATCAAATTTTAAAAATATAACTTTCAAATGGTTGTTTGACAAAAACTGGAATAGCATTTTTGTAAAAGCCGAAAATGCTGCCGCAACGATGACTGAAAATAGTTTAGAAAAATTTATTTACGAACATTATTATGGGTACACCAAAATAAATGAGCATCAAACAGAAGAATACAAATTGCAACATCCTAGCTGGAAAACACACAAGGTTATTGATTATAGAATTAATTGTGATTTTGAAAAGATGTACGGAAAATACTTTTCGGTTTTGGATAACACCAAACCAACTGCAGTTTTCATTGCCGAGGGTTCGGAGGTTGCCATTGAATGGAAAAGAAATAGACTCAACTTATAAACAATGAAAGGTGTAAAAAAACAAAACCTACCTAGTAAAATTTGCCTTGTTTGCAACAAACCATTCACGTGGCGCAAAAAATGGGAAAAAGTCTGGGACGAAGTAAAATAATGTAGTGATAAATGCAGAACAAATAAATAAT
>CAMAWK010000200.1 GCA_945861915.1 Flavobacterium psychrophilum
ACCAGTACCGATTATTATGTGTCTGATGCGGCAGGCAATATTATGGCGATATACAGAGGTACCTCTCTAACCGAGCAAGCCATTTATGGAGCTGGTCGCATTGGGGTGTACAAACGACCAAGCAACAGTAGCGTGTATGAACTCACAGATCATTTGGGCAATGTGAGGGCTGTAATAGGCAAAGATAGCAACAACAATATGTTAATGCTTAGCCGCACAGATTACTACCCCTTTGGGATGCCCATGCCCGACAGGAATATTGTTGGGGACTATCGCTATGCCTTTCAAGGGCAAGAAAAAGACACTGAAACTGGTATGGAGGCTTTTCAGTTAAGACTATGGGATGGAAGATTAGGGAGGTGGTTGACGGTGGATCCTTATGGTGAGTTTGATAGTCCTTATTTGGGAATGGGGAATGACCCAATTAATCTTACTGACCCTGACGGGGGGAGTACTTCCGGAGGACCCAAGTCTTGTAAATGTGACGGCCCATCAACAGAGCACGTTCAAGTTCTTACTGAAACACTAGTTGGATTTATACCAGGTTCTGATTTAATAGGAGCGTATCAAGGCGCTAGAGATGGCGACTGGGGCAAGTTTGCACTCTCAGTTGCATTTGTTACTTTTGATGTGGCTACTCTAGGGACTGGTTCTCTAATAAAAGGAGGTTTGAAAGCAGCTGTAAAAGTTGGCGCGAAAGAATTAGCAGAAGAAGGTGTAGAACAAGGCGTAAAGAAACTAACTAAAATTCAAAAACATCATATTATTCCTAAAAGAACATTCAAAAGAATTAATGAATTGTATGATGTAGTAAAGCGAGATATTGGGCAAAATCTTAAAAAATTGCCTTCTGGTTTTCATGCAAACCACCCTGCCTATAGTGATTTTGTAGAGAAAAGAATAAGTATATTACAAAGAGATGGAAAATTAAATGCAGAAAGCATCAAAGCTTTGCAAAAAGAAATGTCACATAAAATCAATGAAGCATATAAAATTTATAAGCAAAATGGTCAAAACTTAAATACATATTTTAAAAATTTATAAGAAATGTATAGATATATAGAAGTCAGTAGCGAAGAAAGCGTTGTCGGAAAAAATGGAAATTATCAAATAGAGCTTGATAGAAAAAACTTGTTGAATGATAAAGGGTTGTATAGAGAATTTTATAAATATTTTAATGAGTTTTCATTTTTTCAAAGACAAGAGGAAGCTTTTACATATAAAGCTCCTATAATAAATGCAAAAAAAATAAAGAAAGCCAAAATAACAGATATTATGGGATATGGACCTATAATAATGGCGTTTCCTTGGATAGTAAGTGAGAAACTATACGAAACAATGTCACAATTTAAGCTAGGTAAACATAAATTATTTGAGATAAACATAGAAGATAGCGAAGAAAAGTATTATTTTTTGCATAAATATAATATAAAAAAAGGAGAGTATAAAATTGACAAATGTATTGTTACAACTGGTACTATAAATAACAATAAAGAATATGTTTTTAATAATTATGAAGAATATAATGATTTTTCAAATGAAAATGTTTTATCTGAATTTAAAGTAGTTGCTATTGAAAAAAAATATAAGGAAGAAGATATAATTTTTACTCAAACTGCGGGCAACTATTTTTCTGAGCGATTGATAAAAGAAATAGAAGAAAAAGGATTCACAGGATTAAGAATTAATGATAATGCTTGTAAAATTAAGTTTGTCTAAAAACTAATAGTATACCTGCCTATGAGAACAGGAATCATGGACCTAATCCAAACGCAAGCCCAAATGAAATCTTCCATCAAGCCGAAAATCTGCTTAAAGAATTCGGACTACAACGTTTACCATATGTTAAATATTAAAAAATGAAAAATATTTCTTTTCTAAATGACGACAGAATAAAACTTAAAATAGGACAATCATACATAATTATTGATGCTCTCTATTTGATGGATATTAAAGAAAATTTAGCCAAAATAGATGCAATTAGATTGATTGATTGTATACGAGAAATTATTTTCCCTTATACAGATATTCCATTTGCAGAATATAAATCTAATCTTTCTACTTTTATGCTTAATGATTTAAAAAAAGTTGATTATGAAGAAGTAGATATAAGTAATCGTTCGTTTTTATCAACTGACACAGGATTGCTCATTTTTGTTAACTAAAATATATTACTTAAATTTATAGAATTATTTGATTATTGTGAGTTAGTAAATTCGTTAATTGATAACATAAATATTGAATATTGGGATAAGTTAACAAATCAATTTGACGAAATGGATTTAGGCTTAATGATGTCTCAAAGTGAAGATGAAAATGAAATTTTAAATGACGGTGGTACGTATAAGGTAAAATGATTTTGATATAATAAAATAACTTTGGAGAGAAGGAAAATTAGATTTATAAAGTTCTCCGCTTTTATTAACTTATGATTCAAATAGAAATAATGCACGAAAAAGAAGGCATGCAGCAAAAGTGGCGAATGGACTGAACACTGTTCCTGAAATGCATCTTGATGAATATCCATATGCCTCAACGCAGGAGGGGGGTGCAAATGCTGCAGCGAATAGTATACCTGCTAATGAGAACAGAGATCATGGACTTTATTTAGCTTATTTAGTTAGAACTAATAAAATGAAAACGGGAGATAAATTTTTGATACAATTGATTCCGAATACAAAGCAACCTAGTACATATACCGTTTTCCAAAATGTCACAAATGATATTCCAGATTTTAACACGAATGCAGTTAAAAAAATTACAGAGGCTGCTACTTATAGTGTAGCCTTAACAGCTACAATTAGCATATTAAATAGAATTGCCGGAAGATTACTATTGTTTATGCCGCTTGCTCTTCCAATTTATGATTTTCAACCTCAACAATGTAAATGCGAAAATTAAAATATTTAGGGTTAATTATAAATAACAATATAAGTCATGGTAAAAGAAAAATTACTAATCCTTGAAAAATTATTAATTGAAAAAGGGAATCCTATTCTTGAATCCATGGAAGAACCCAGAGATTATGATGAATTATTAGAATTAATAACAAATTATAAGTTTTCATTTTTAAAAGATTTTGTAGACTTTTATTCGTGGAAAGGAGGTCTTAATTCAGCTTTGTTGTTTAAAGGAGAAGCATTTGATTACGAATTATCATCATTTGGTAATTTTTTTGAAATAAGTGGTATGTTAAGTTTCTTTACAATAGAAAGAATTTCAAAAACTTTACCATATGAAAAAAAATATTTTCCGTTTTTTTTTAATTCAAGTGGCGATCGCATAATTATAAACTTATTAGAAAAAAGCAAGAAATTTGGTAGAGTTTTTATCTTTTCTCCTTCAATTACTATGAGTCCAAAACCAATGCAAATTTATGATTCTATTGAAAGTATGATTGACACACTAATTGAATGTTACCAAAATGGAGCATATAAAGTTGCTAACGGAAAATTAGAAATTGATTTTGATTTAGAATCTAAAACAGCACAAAAGTTTAATCCTCTTTCTGAGTTTTGGGATTAACCCGATTTCAGTATTTGATTTTGAATATTTTGATAAAGATTATAAGGGTATTGTAACTAGAGGCAGAGATGATAAAGTAATAAGAACAGTTTCCTATTCTGAAGCTAAAGATTTATTTGAAAACAAAAAAGGATTAAATGCAAGTATTAGAGATATATCAGTAGATATTAGAGATGATGCTACATTTAGTACATTTGGACACGAATTGGGACACGCTGAATTTGCTTTACAAAATCCATTTGAAAATTATATTTGGGGAACAATGATTGAGGGTGTTTGGTATAAACCCGAACGCACATAATATGCAATAAATATCTTGTCGAGGGTTAGCGCAGTTTTTCAAACTGTGCCAATAAACAGAGGCAAAATATAAAATAACAAAAAAACGGGCGAATTCCGCTGTTTTTTTATTTCAATCTTGAACTATCAATCCAAATACAACTCACACAAATAAATGTCAAAAAATCAAATACCAAACATTCAATACATATCAGTATTGGTTAATTGACAGAACATCATAAAATAGTGTACAGTAACTGAACCCCAATAAGTCAGTCTTTTGACCGATAAGAGGTAATTATAAATGTTGAAAATATAAAATAAAACATATATGAAATCGCCATTAACGAAAAGTTTGCGTAAGCAAACACCAATAAGTAAAAAGCGATACCATATATGACCGCTAAAAAATTAA
>CAMAWK010000201.1 GCA_945861915.1 Flavobacterium psychrophilum
GTTTGTGTAGAAGATAAATTTGAGAATTTCAAAGATTTAAATGCCATTTTATCTAAAAAATTCAAAGTGGATTTTGTCGAAAATGTAACTTTATACACCATTCGCCATTTTGACGAAAAAGCTGCACAAACTGTTGAAGAAAACAAAACCGTTTTACTAAAACAAGTTAGCCGAGAAACAATGCAAATTGTGACTAAGGAAGCTTAGAAAATTCTATAATTGAATTTTTTTTTCAATATAAAGAGTTTTATAAGCAATTAGCAATCGACACAAATTACCAATTTTTAATACTACTTTTGATACTTTTGAGTTATACTCTTTATGTTGAAAAAAGTCTTGCTTTTGTTGGTAGTTGTCTTTTTTTCTGAGATGCATGCTCAGGAAACAAAGTCTTTATACCAAACCAAAAAAATTAGCGCCAAAAAAGACAGTATTCAAATAGAAAATGACTATTTGAATTCGGCTTATTTCAAACTTCTTGACTCCAATTTAAAACCTATTGACAGTAGTTTTTATAAAATAAATTTCAAAAAAGGACTCTTGATTTTAAAAGATAATTTTCCTTTTAAATCGGATTCGATAACCGTAAATTATCTAAAATTCCCCTCGTTTCTAACCCAAGAATATCAAATTTATGACTCCAAACGATTGGTTTCTACTGATGTTAGTGGCGAAAAATTATACAAAATAGAAAATAACAGTTTCAAAAAAAATATTCCTTTTGATGGACTCACTACTTCTGGGAGCATCACTCGAGGCGTAACTGTTGGAAATAACCAAAACAGTGTATTAAACTCCAATTTAGATTTACAAATTTCCGGCAAATTGTCCGAAAAAGTGAGTTTACGAGCGTCGTTACAAGACAGTAATATTCCGCTGCAAGATGGAGGCTATTCGCAAAAATTAGATCAATTCGACAATGTTTTTATGGAGCTTTATAGCAACAAATGGGCAATTAGAGCGGGAGATATTTTTTTGGAGAATAAAAAAACACAGTTTCTGAATTTTAATAAAAAAGTACAAGGAATTACATCCAATTTTGAGTTTGGAACAGACGAAAACAAAACCACAATTTTTGCCTCCGCTTCGCTTGTGAGAGGGCAATATGCCAAAAGTAATTTTGTTGGACAAGAAGGAAATCAAGGGCCTTATAAACTAAAAGGACAAAATGGGGAACTGTATGTTGTGGTCGTTTCGGGTTCGGAACGAGTGTTTGTAAATGGGATTTTATTAAAAAGAGGTGAAAATAATGATTATACAATCGATTATAATGCTGGAGAAATTGTTTTTACTCCGCTGTACACCATCAGTTCCGAGATGCGAATTACTGTTGAATATCAATTTTCGGATCGAAATTATTCTCGATTTGTAACTTATGCTGGCGGCACACTCGAAAGCAAAAAATGGAGTTTTGGCAGTTATTTGTACTCAGAAAATGACCTTAAAAACCAACCTTTGCAACAAAATATTTCAACTGAACAGGCTTTAGTTTTAGCCAATGCTGGCGACAATCAGGAGTTGATGGTGGCACCTTCAGCTTATTTGGATACGTACTCTGAGAATAAAATTCTTTATAAAAAAGTAATTTTAAATTCTATCGAAGTATTTGAAAATTCGAACAATCCACTTGACGAATTATACAATGTGAAATTTAGTTTGAAGGGAGAAAATAAGGGAAATTATGTATTAAAAAATTCGAACAGTGTTGCGAAAATCTATGAATACATAGCACCCGAAAATAGCATTCCGCAAGGAAATTATGAGCCCATTATTGCGTTGGTTGCTCCAACCAAAATTCAAGTAGCTACATTTTTAGGTAAATTCAATCCTAATGAAAAAACAATTTTCGATTTTGAAATTGGTGTTAGTAACAACGACCAAAACCTGTTTTCTTCGAAAGATGATGCGAACAATCAAGGAGTTGCAGCAAAAATAAATGCAAAACAACGTCTTTTTTCAAAAAAATGGAATGTTGACGCTTTTGCCAATTATCAATATGTGGCAAAAACCTTTAGCACGGTAGAAAGACTTTATAACATTGAGTTTAACCGAGATTGGAATTCGGGAACCATTGGCACGGACAATCAGAGTTATTTAGTTTCGGGATTACAAATGACATTGCCCGAAAAAGGAAATTTAGTTTATCAATTTGAAAAGCTAGATTTTTCTAAAAGTTTTGCTGGAAATAGACATGTTTTGAATGCTTTATTCAATTTTAAAAACTGGAAAATTCAAACTTCGGGAAGTTTACTTCATAGTGACGGTAAAGATTCATCCTCGAAATTCTTGCGAAATCAAACGCAAGTAAAATATCATTTTAAGAAAAACTGGATTGGAACCAACATAAAATTAGAGGACAATCAGGAAAAGATTAAAACAACCAATCAATTTTCAGATTTAAGCCAACGTTTTTTAGGCTACGGATTTTTCGCAGGTCGTGGCGACAGCACTAAAGTTTTTGTAGAATTAGGTTATTTTAAAAGAGTCAATGATAGTTTGCAAAACCAAATAATTCAACGAGTGAATAATTCTCAAAATTTCAGCCTTCGCTCTAAATTAATTCAAACTAAAAAAAGTGATTTATCAATTTTTGTCAATTACCGAATTTTAGATTTTGTAAATACAACCAAAAGAAAAGAATCCTCACTCAATTCGAGACTGATTTATAACAATCGCTTTTTTAATCAACTCATTCAATCAACAACAGCGTTTGAAACCTATTCGGGTTCTATTCCTCGACAAGAATTTACCTATCTTGAAGTCCCAATTGGTCAAGGAGTGTACACTTGGAACGATTATAACAACGATGGAATCCAACAATTAGAAGAGTTTGAAATAGCGCCTTTTGTAGATCAGGCAAAATATATTCGGGTTTTTCTGCCTAATCAAGTGTATATTAAAACCAATCAAAATAAATTTTCGCAATGTATAATCCTCAACCCAAATCAGTGGCAAAACGAAACTGGATTCAAAAAAATACTTTCCAATTTTTACAATCAAACTTCCTATATCATTGATAGAAAAGTGGTAAATAAAGGAGAAAATTTCGACTTAAATCCATTTAGCAAATCGGATGAAAACGCCTTGGGATTGAACTCTAGTTTTAGAAACAGTTTATTTTTTAATCGAGGAAAACAAAGTCATTCTGTTACCTACACTTACCTTCAAAACAAAGCAAAAAACTTACTTTCGGCTGGTTCTCAAAACGCAAAAAATAATTCTAATCAATTACAATACAATCATTTGTATTTAAAAAATTGGCTGTTCGGTTTATTTGCAAAAACAATACAAACCGATTTATTATCTGAAAATTATCCTGAAAAAAATTATGAAATAAACGGGTATCAATTAGCACCAAAAATTAGTTATTTATTTACTAAAAGCACTAGCTGGGATGTGTTTTATGAACTACAAAACAAAAGAAATCAATTGGGGAGTTTTGAAAAATTATTGCAAAATAGATTTGGAACTTCCTTTTCTTATGCTGGAAAAAACAGTTTAACTATGAATGGAGAAATTTCATTTTACCAAAATAAATTTAACGGTAATCCTCTTTCTTCTGTTGGATTTCAAATGCTCGAAGGGTTACAAGCGGGTCAAAACTTAACCTGGAGATTTATTTTACAAAAAAAACTAACTCAATTTCTGGACGTGAATTTTAATTATCAAGGTCGAAAAAGTGAATTGAGCTCAGCCATTCACACTGGAAATATTCAATTGAGAGCATTTTTTTAAACAGAAGTAGCTTTTTCCATTGTAAACGAAAATTCAGAGCCAATTCCAAATTCGCTTTCTACATAAATTTTTTCGTTGTGTGCTTCAATGATATGTTTTACGATAGCAAGACCTAATCCAGAACCTCCCTCGCTTCGAGCACCACTTTTATCCACACGATAAAAACGCTCAAAAAGCCTTGGAATATTTTGTTTTTCTATTCCTTCACCATCATCACTTACTTGAATTAAGACTTTTTGGGAAGTCAAATTAATAACACTTACTTGAGTCAAACCACCTTCTTTACCATATTTAATAGAATTAACTATCAAATTTTCAACGATTTGCTGCACTTTATCCTTGTCGCCATTGACAAAAACAGGCTGAATATGATAATTACTAAAAGCTAATGTTATACTTTTTTTGTCGGCTTTCAATTCTAATAAATCAAAAACGTTTCTTACGACCTTCACAATATCAAATTCAGAAAATTCAAGATT
>CAMAWK010000202.1 GCA_945861915.1 Flavobacterium psychrophilum
CAGAAACACCATCAAAATTCACTTCGGGTAATCCACCCGAATTACTAGAAATAACAGGAACATTCCAAGCCATCGCTTCTAGGGCAGCCAAACCAAAACTTTCGGTTTCGGACGGTAATAAAAATAAATCAGAATAACTTAATATTTTATCTATTTCATTACTATTCCCGAAGAAAATTACCTTATCCAAAATACCTAATTCTTGGCATAAATATTCCGCTTTTTCTTTTTCAGGACCATCCCCTACCATCATCAATTTGGCTGGAATTTGCTCTTGAATTTTATGAAATATTTTAATCACGTCAGGAATTCGTTTTATTTTTCTAAAATTACTAATATGAGTAACTATTCGCTCTGTTTCTAATGCCATAACCGAACGTCTACATGGATTTGTAGTATCTAAAACATTCTTTTCAAGCTCAATAAAATTGGGAATAACTAAAATTTCATTTTTAATATCAAATAGTTCGAGTGTTTCCTCTTTTAAACTTTGAGAAACCGAAGTAACATAATCCGATTTATTGATGCTAAAGGTTACAGCTGTTTTATAAAAAGGATGTTTACCCACCAAAGTAATATCGGTTCCGTGAAGTGTCGTAATCATAGGGATATTAATCCCTTGATCTTTGAGCATTTGTTTTGCCATATAACCCGCATATGCATGCGGAATTGCGTAATGAACATGCAATAACTCAATATTGTAAAGCTTTACCATATCAACCAACTTGCTAGACAAAGCCAATTCATAAGGCTGAAAATGAAACAACGGATATTCAGGAACATTTACTTCATGGTAATGAACATTGGGATTTAACAATGCCAATCGAACAGGCTGGCTGTAGGTTATAAAATGAATTTCATGTCCTCGATTGGCCAATTCAAGACCTAATTCTGTTGCGACAACTCCACTACCACCAAAAGTAGGATAACAAACAATAGCTATTTTCATGTATTAATTTTAGAGTAACGAATTTACTCAAAAATGAGTAATCGAAAGACAAGAAAAGATTAAAAATTGATTATAAACGGTTCTTCTTTTTTTTCTTATCTAACCATTTGTTGATTTTAAATGTTAAATATGCCGAACCACTACCAATTAATGCTCCAGCCAAAACATCGGAAGGATAATGCACTCCCAAATGCATCCTAGAATAACCAATCGCCGAAGCCCAACCAAAAGCGGGAACAATCACATACCATTTTGGATAGGTCATAGTCAAGGAAGTCGCGGTGGCAAAAGCAATGGAAGTATGTCCTGACGGCAAAGAGTATCCTCCTCCGGAAGTTAGTTTTTCGATTTCGGGATTGGTTACAAAAGGTCGGTCTCTTTTTATAATTCTTTTTGAGGCAAAGGTGATAAAAATCGATGCAGCAACCGATTCACCAATTAACAAGGCTTCCTTTTTTAGTATTGAATCTTTTTTTATTAACCCAACAGCGTACAATGTTAATGGAGTTCCAATACTAACAGCCGCATAACTATTGGTTATTTGTTTAAATGTTTCGTCTAAATTTTGATTTCGATTTAAATTAATCGAACGCAATGTATTTATATCAAAATTTTGCGAAAACAAATTGGATACAAATAGCAAAAAAAGAACGAAATAGAAGTGTCGAATCATTATGAAATGAGGTATTTAAAACGAGATAAAAGATTCTAATTTAGTACCGTTTTCTTTATCAAAAGAATCTACTGTGCCAACTATCAGCAGCAGGAACTTCCCAAGATTCGTTGAATTCTTCTATAGTGTTCACTAAATTATTGAAAACGATGGTATTTTCGGTAACGGCTTTTTCTTTTGCCATTTTTTTAAAATCTAATAAAGATTTGTGTGCAATGTGTTCTCCATTTTTGAAAGTAACATTCATTTTGTCCAACAAATCCACTTGGTACTTTTGTTCTAAACTTTGAATAAAAGCTACGGAAGAATCAATGGAACAACCTGTTGCTTGTTGTACTTCTTGATTGACAGCCAAAATTATAAACCGATTGTATTTTAGTAAATAAGATGATTCTAAACCGGTTCCGTGAGCAGACCAGTTTTCTAAAAAAGATTTTAAATCTACTTCGATTGATGCAAATTCGGCATCAGAAAATTTTCTGTTGGATTGATAAATCCAAATTTTGGAATCTTCGGGTAAATTTTCGAAAGGGATGTACATGTGATTGTAGATTTTTGATTTTAGATTTTTGATTGCAGATTTTGCAACTAAATATCCTGAGCATTAGCAATTAATTCAGCGATGTCCATTACTTTAACATCGGCTTCTTTTTCTTTGTTTTTTACTCCATCAGTCATCATGGTATTGCAAAACGGACAAGCAGCCGCAATAATATCGGGTTTTGTTTCGAGCGCTTCTTCGGTTCTTTCGATGTTTATTTCTTTGTTGCCATTTTCTGCATCTTTAAACATTTGTGCACCACCAGCACCACAACACAATCCGTTGGCTTTGGAACGTTTCATTTCGAATAACTCCACATCTAATTTCTGAATTAAATCTCTTGGAGCTTCGTATACATTATTGGCTCTTCCTAAATAACAAGGGTCGTGAAAAGTAATTTTTTTGCCTTTAAACTGTCCTCCTTCGATGGTTAATCGTCCGTCATCTAACAAAGATTTCAGGAACTCAGTGTGATGAATTACTTCATATTTTCCGCCTAATTCTGGATATTCATTTTTCAAGGTATTGAAACAATGCGGACAAGCGGTTACAATTTTTTTGGCTTCATAGGCATTCAATATCTCAATATTCATCATGGCTTGCATTTGAAACAGAAACTCATTTCCGGCTCGTTTGGCTGGATCTCCGGTACAACTTTCTTCGGTGCCGAGAACAGCAAAAGAAACATTGGATTTATACAAAATTCGAACAAATGCTTTGGTAATTTTTTTGGCTCTATCATCAAAACTTCCAGCACAACCCACCCAAAATAAAACTTCGGGTTGTTTACCTTGAGACAGCATTTCTGCCATTGTGGGAACTATTAGTGTTTCTTGCATTTAAAAAAAGTTTAAAAGTTTAAGGTTTAATAGTTTAAAGTTTAACCGATTAAACTTTAAACTATTAAACTATATTTCATTCTTCCAATTCAATCGATCTTGTTGGTTGTATTGCCATGGTGCTCCATTGTTTTCGATGTTGGTCATCATCGCATTCAAGGACATGGGAGCTGCACTTTGTTCCATGACTAAATAACGACGCATATCCATAATGATGGAAAGCGGACTAATATTTACTGGACATTCTTCGACACATGCATTGCAAGATGTACACGCCCAAAGTTCTTCAGGAGTGATGTAATCGTTGAGTAATGTTTTGTTGTCGGGGATAAAAATACCCTTGTTTGCATCGATATTTCTACCCACTTCTTCTAATCTATCGCGAGTGTCCATCATGATTTTTCGAGGCGACAATTTTTTGCCTGTTTCATTAGCTGGACATGCAGAAGTGCAACGACCACATTCGGTACAAGTATATGCGTTTAATAATTGTACCCAATTTAAATCTTGTACATCTGCCGCTCCAAATTTAGCTGGAATTGCGTTTTCATCGACTGGTTGCGCAGCAAATGGGTCGGCATTGGGATCCATCATAAGCTTGACTTCTTTGGTAACGCTTTCTAAATTGTCGAATTTTCCTTTGGCATTCAAATCGGCAAAATAGGTGTTTGGAAATGCTAAAAGAATGTGCAAATGTTTAGAGAAATACAAATAATTCAAGAAAACCAAGATAATTGAAATATGCAACCACCAAAAAGTTCGTTCTAAAAGGAATACAAATGTGTTATCCATTCCGTCAAATATCGGAGCGATGAATTGTGAAATAGGAAAACTTCCTGCTTGAATATAATGACCAAAACCACCCGGAACATACTGCAAATGATAATCGGCAGCATTCATTAATAAAAACAAAGTCATTAAAACCACTTCGAAATACAAGATATAATTGGCATCGTTTTTTGGTTTTCCTTTTAAATCCGAACTAGCAAAACGTTTTAAAGGCAAAATGTTTCTTCGAATCCAAAATGCAAAAACAGCAATTAAAACCAGTACTGCTAGAATTTCAAAAGAGGCAATTAATACGTTATAAACCACTCCGAGTGGAGCAAAAACACGGTGTGTTCCGAATAATCCGTCGATGATTATTTCTAAAAGCTCGATATTGATGATGACAAAACCTACGTAAACAATAATGTGCAGCAA
>CAMAWK010000203.1 GCA_945861915.1 Flavobacterium psychrophilum
AAACGCTATCGAAATTGATTTTGAAATGAGTATTTCGGTTGACGAAAAAACGAAAACCATTTTAGAAAGAACCGCTATGACTTGCCCCGTTTTTTTGAGTTTGAATCCAGAAATAGAAAAGAGAATTCGGTTTAATTGGAAATAGAAAGTAGTTAGTAAACCGTTGAAAGACTGTGTGTATTAAATAATAGAATACAGGTTATTTAGTATTTTTTGTCATCTGACTTCCTGCTTCTAACTCCCCACTTTTTTATGAACCCAGACCAAGAAAAACTCATCAAACTCGCTCATACCAAAATGCTTTTTGGCAAATACGAAGGACGGTATTTGATTGATTTGCCCGAATACTATGTGGTTTGGTATAACAACAAAGGTTTTCCTAAAGGAGCTTTAGGCGAACAATTGCAGCTGGTTTATGAATTAAAACTGAACGGACTCGAAGAATTAATCCGGAATATTAAGAACCAGTTTCCTCTAAAATGATTTTTTCGTACACTTATTTTACATCCACGATTTCATCCTGTAATTGCTCGCAATACTCCAAAAGTTCAACTACTTCGGATGCAGACAAAAGGGATTGGTTGGTTTTGAAAATTTCTCGGATGGATTTCATATACTAAATTGTTTTTTTGAAAAACTTTTAATTTTTTGATAAAGTTAAAAAGAAATAGGAATTGTATATGTTGATTTTATAGGAACTCCATTAAAGTAAGCAGGCTTATAAACTTTAGGCATTTCTTTTAATATTTTGTCTAATTCGTTAGAGAATTTTGGATTAATTTCCATATTATTCACTCTTGATAATGTACCATCAACATCAACCATTATTGTAAACATTAATTGGATTTTATTGTAGATGTCGTTTGGAGTTATCAGTTTAGCATCAAAATTTTTAACTATATGGTAGTGGATTTTTTCTTGCAAACAGAATCTTAATTCCTCTGGTGAATCAGATTTTTCACATTTTTGATCAAAAATGACTCCTGAATAAATAACTGGATTTTCATTGCAATGAATTTTGACCTTGTGATCATATTCTACAGTATAAATGGTATAATTATAAGTTTCTAAAATATTTGGGGATTTTATATTCAACTTTTCAAACGAGAATTTTTTGAAAATTTCGAAAAGTCTATTATTCAATTCTTGGCTAGTAGAACTTGCTTTTAAGTTAATCATTTTACCTTTTTTATTTAATGAAAAACGTATTACTCCATTTCTACTTTTATTCTTATTCAAGTAGTTACTAATTTCTTCTTCGGTAATATATTTCTTAAAGTGTAGTGCTAATTCACAGTTAGGATTTAATGTTGTGTCTTTAGCGTTTATAGCATTTTCAATATAATTTTCATTATTCGAACCAATTTCCAAATTTATTAATTCTTTAATGTAAAGCCTTGTTGGATTTCCGTTTCGAGTAGGTGGTTTTACGGCTTTCGGGAATAATGCCATAATTCGATTCGATTCGGTAGTTAAACTATCTGTTGCAGTGTTCCATTTTACTTTTTCAACTAATCCGCTTTCGTTTACTATGAATTCTGGGTTTAATGACAATTTACCTAGCAATTTTTTCTTTGCTAATAAGTCAAGTGATATGTTTTTTTCAAAATGCCCTTGTAAAAGGGTCTTGAGGCAAGACTTATTTTTATAAAAATTAATGCTTGATTCACAACCTTCATAAACAGGAAATCGATCATAAATGATTTCCGAACTACAATTAACAACCATTTTATTGCCTTCGCGTGAAAGAATTTGCAACATATAATAGTTCAAACGACTTTTTTCAGGAAAATTTATATTTTTTAAATCATATTTTTTAAAAGCTTTTATAATGCTATAGTTTAATTCAGAGTATGGTGAATTCACATTTAAGTCAATAAAGCTCCCATCTTTGTCAAGTTTAAAGCTAAGAACTACAGTATTATTTTTTTTTAAAGTATCTTTAAATTTGTAGTTTTCGAGTAATTGATAATCAATATTTCTTTTAAAATATTTTGATAATTCATTGTCTTTATTCGGTTTGGCATAATACTCAAACTCTTCAAATTTGTCTTTAAATGTTTTTGGTTCTGATTGCGATAATAGAATATTCGAAAATGCAAATAATATTAAAAGCAGTAATTTTTTCATAAAAGTTAAATTGTACTAATTAGATTTCAAATGTATCAAATTACTACGAAACTCTTAAAAACAGTTTGAATTGTTTTTAAGATTCATCCAATTTTAAAAGAAGTAACAAATTTTGAAAACTCCCAAAAACAAAAAAACTTCCCTTTTCAGAGAAGTTTTTGTTATCATTAACAATCTTTAATCTAAACTCTAAAAATGTACTAAACATCATCATAATCGACTACAATTTCGGCAGAAGTAGGATGTGCTTGACAGGTTAGAATCAAACCTTCGGCGATTTCACTTTCGGTTAAAATTGAATTCTTTTTCATTTCGGCAGTGCCTGATTTTATTCGACCCAAACAACTACTGCAAATACCACCTTGACAAGAATAAGGTGCATCAACGCCTTGTTTTAATGCCGCTTCGAGAATGGTTTGTTTTTGCGACATTTCGAAAGTAGTTTCTTAATCGTCAACTAAAATCGTTATTTTGGAGTGTCCTTCGTGAGAACTGGCTGTTATGTTTTCGGTGCTGGAAGCCGAGAATAATTCAAATTTGATAGCGGAATCTTTTACGTTTCGCTCTTTTAAAACTTTAGAAATGCTGTTAATCATTTCCTCTGGACCGCACAAATAGAATTTGTCGAATTCCAATGCCGCGTGTTTGTTATTTAACACAAAATCCACCACCGATTTATCGATTCTTCCAAATAAGGCTCCATCAGCTTTGGCTTGACTATAAACAAAATGCACAAATAATCGACCAGTATAGTGCAGTTGTAAATCGTGTAACTCTTGGTGAAAAATAGTTTCTTCAGCCGATTTATTTCCGTATACCAAAACAAAACTGCTTTGCGGTTCGCTTTTCAAAACCGATTTCAAGATAGACAGAACGGGAGTTATACCGCTTCCTGCGACAAAAGCTGCGTAGTTTTTTTGGTGATGACTATCGGGTTCAAAAGTGAATTTTCCTTCGGGTTTGCCTACTTCCAGCAGATCTCCCGCTTTTAGCTTGCTGTTGGCAAATTGCGAGAAAGTGCCGTTTTTGACTGCTTTTACCGCAATTCGTACTTCGCCACTTTCTGGCGATGCACAAATAGAGTAGGCTCTACGAATTTCCTGACCGTCAAGCGTTAATCGTAAATTAACATATTGCCCAGCTACAAAAGTATAGTGTGATTTGAATTCTTCGGGAATGGTAAAAAGTAAGGAAACAGAGTCTTTGGTTTCGCGTTTTACTTCTTGTAAAATGAGTTTTTTAAATGATGGCATGAAAATGTTTTTTACAAAAATAGGAAACGACAAATAAATGGAACTTATAATTGATTATCTTTTTTGCTTTTTGAGCGAAATTTGCTTTTTAAAAGGTAAAAATAGAGATGCAATATTAAGATAAGATAAACACGAACTGTTTTTTATGGTTTAAATTTTCATATCTCAAAAAGAAACGTATTTTTACCAGTCCGTATACTAAATAATACTTTTTGAAGTTAAATGATAAAATTGTTTCCCATTGAAAAAGAATATAATTAAATCCACATTTACGCTAGTTTTTTTACTTTTTTTGGTTGCTTGTTCTACCAAAAGAAATACTTTTTTGTCTAGAAATTCGCATGCTTTAAGAACAAAATACAATATTTTGTACAACGGACAAGTAGGATTTGACAAAGGAATTGTAGGCAAAGACGACTCTAATAAAGATAATTATTGGACTCTTTTACCGGTTGAAAAAATGCAAATCATAGAAGAAGATACTGCAACCAACGAAAAAGCTAAAAATACTGATTTTGACTTAGCCGAAACCAAAGCGACCAAAGCCATTCAAAAACACTCCATGAATATTGGCGGCAAAGAAAAAAATTACCAAATAGATGAATCCTATTTATTGCTTGGAAAAGCAAGGTATTTTGAACAAAGATTTGTTCCTGCTTTAGATGCTTTTAACTACATTTTGTACAAATATCCGAACAGTAGCAAAATAAATGAAGCAAAAATTTGGCGCGAAAAAGCCAATATGCATTTAGGAAATGATGCACAAGTGGTTAAAAACATCAGCAAACTTCTGAAAACTAA
>CAMAWK010000204.1 GCA_945861915.1 Flavobacterium psychrophilum
TTTGCTGCATTTAAAAGAAACCTCATCAAATAACTGCTTCATAGTTTTTAACCTAGAAATTTTTTATTTATTAAATCCGAAACTATTTTACCCGAAATCAACGATGGTGGAACTCCTGGCCCAGGCACTGTCAATTGTCCAGTAAAATATAAGTTTTCTACTTTTTTACTTATAATTTTTGGTCTCAAAAAGGCGGTTTGTGTCAAAATATTCGCCAATCCGTATGCATTCCCTTTGTATGAATTATAATCATTTACAAAATCGTTGACACAAAAACTTTCTTTAAAGATAATATTTTCTGACACTTGTTGATCCGTTAAAACTTCAAATCTACTAATAATATTTTGGAAATACTTTTCTCTAATTTCGGGAGTATCCTCGATTCCAGGAGCAATCGGAATTAAAAATATACCAGCTTCAGTCCCTTTTGGCGCAACAGTTTCATCATTTTTACTAGGAAAACTGGCATAAAACAACGGTTTTTCGGGCCATTTTGGATCGTCATAAATTGCTTTAGCATGAACATCAAAATCGGTATCAAAAAACAAAGTATGATGCGAAACATTCTCTATTTTTTTATCAAATCCAACATAAAAAAGCAATGACGAAGGCGCAAAAACTTTTTTGTCCCAATAATTTTCAGAATAACCTCGGTATTTTTCATCTAATAAAGTTTCGGTGTGATGATAATCAGCGCCACTCAAAACAATATCTGATTCGATGACAACTCCATTCGACACAACGCTTTTCACGACACCATTCTCCACATTTATTTTTTCAACGTTTTGTTGGGTGTCAATTTTCACACCCAATTCTACCGCCAAAGTCACCATAGCTTTAATCACTTCATACATTCCGCCTTTAGGATGCCAAGTTCCTAAACCGAAATCAGCATAATTCATAAAACTATAAAACGAAGGCGTATCCGAAGGTTTTGCTCCCAAAAACAAAACCGGAAATTCCATGATTTGTCTTAATTTATGACTTTTAATGTTTTTCCTGACTTTGGTTCTGATACTTGAAAAAAACTGATTTACTTTTTTGATAGTAACTGGCGTAATTAACTCGGTAAAAGAGACACCAGGTCGATACACTAAATCTTTGATAGCGACATCATAATTAAACTTGGCACTTTCAAGAAAATCATTTAAATGAGCTGCACTTCCTGACTCTTCATTTTCAAAAATGGCAGCAATATCCGATACATTATCAGGAATTTTTATAGAATCTAAAGAATCGAAATAGACTTCGTAAGCTGGATTTAACTTTTCGAGTGCGTAATAATCCGAAGGTTTTTTGTCAAAATCAGCAAAGAACTTTTCGAATACATCGGGCATCCAATACCAAGTAGGACCAATATCAAAAGTAAAACCCTCTTTGATTAACTGTCGCGCTCTACCGCCAACTGTTTTGTTTTTCTCAAGAATAGTAACCTGAAAACCACTTTGAGCAAGATAGCAAGAAGCAGCCAAAGCTGAAAATCCAGAACCGATAATTGTTATTGTTTTCATTTTTTTGTTTGTTGAGCAAATGTATTGAATGTTGAGAAAAATTATGAGATTTCAAGCTCTAATTCTGCAACAGATTGAAATATTTTTATTTTAGAATCAAATCTCTTTTTGTCAATAAATTCTACCATTCTACCAATAAACCAAAGTTCAATTGTATCGCTATGCAATTCTTTAATCATTTGGTCAACATAGTCGTTAATAGCGTCTTTATCAGGCTGAACTGTCAAATAAGAAACAAAAACTATTGAGTCAAAATGATTTTTTAAGTCGGTCATACTTTGAATTGGAACACTTTCTCCAAGATAAATAGATTTATAACCGTGTAATAAAACCTCATAATTCAAATACATTAAACCCAATTCATGCATTTCGTTCATAGGAAGTGAGAGCACAAAAACTTTATCGGTTTTTGTTGGACGCAAAACTTGAAGTTTCTCAGTATTTATGAGTAATTTTTGTTTGATTAAATAACTAATAAAATGCTCGTGAGCTGGCGTTATAGTCTCGGCTTGCCACAGCAAACCCATTTCTGTCATCAAAGGAATAAAGACTTCGTAAAAAACTTCTTTAAATGATTTTTCGGAAAGCAAATGTGCATAAGTTGAAAAAAACAACTCTTGATCAAAATTCATCATTGCCATTTTAAAAGAATTAATGGCATGATTTTTAGCACTTTTTTCAGTAATTATTTCACGAACCATCACTGGAATATGCTCTGCGGGGTAACTCGCTATTTTGGATATTTTATATCCATAATCGTGAAGTAAGGTAATATTTAAAAGTTTTTGTAAACTATGCAAATCATACAAACGGATGTTGGTATCAGTTCGCATAGGTTCCAAAACTTTGTACCGCTTTTCCCAAATTCGTATTGTGTGTGCTTTAATTCCCGACAGATTTTCGAGATCTTTTATACTGAATACACTTTTAACATCTCCTGTATTGTTTATCATTTTTACAAATTTATTAAACAAAAGTAAAAAATTAAAACGAAGTATTGCGATTATTTTTTTTAAAAGTTACTATTTTCGAAGGCATTCAATTTATCTAAGTCCAAAATGGTTTTTGAATTATCGGCATTTCTTGAAAACATGGGGATAAATTTGGCTCCATAAACAATTTCTTCAAACGTATAAGAACTACTTGAAGCCACGATGGTACTAAACATATCATCAAAGGTTTTTATGAAAACGAAAATTTCACCCGAAATAGCCGCAAAATCTTCTTTTTTCAAATTATACAATGGACTTTCCTCAGTAATTGGATGCACTAGAGTCCAGCTAAGGGACAGTGAATTTACCTTCGCAAATTCAAGATCTAAGGAATAAAACTTGTTGGTTAATTTACCATCTTCTTCTACGCTCATTCCTAGAGTAATTTTGGCTTCGGCTTCGGTAAAATTGGTGTTTTTGTAGGGAGCCAATCGAATCATCAGCGCAGATCCTTTTCCGTAAGGAGCAATAAGCGCATTGTGCGAAAATTTTAAATAGGCAATAGGTCGGCTAAATCGACCAAAAAACAAACCCGTAGCAATAGCAAAACTCAATAAACCAATTAAAGCCTCGACCGCCGAAACTGCACTCGCCATAAAGCCTCGCGGACTGATATGACCGTAACCTACCGTTGTAAACGTTTATGCACTAAAAAAATAGGCTTGACCAAATTGCTCTACCACAGAACCTGAAGCGTTAATCCCATTTAAGTGTTCGAGTCCGATGGCAAAATAAAGCAGCGCAAATGCAAAATTGATTGATACATAAAAAAACAAAAGAATCAATAAAAACTTCCATCCTGACATATCAAGTAAAGTATGATACCAACTGATTCGACTAAAAAAAGACAAGCCAGTTCGCTTTACATTGGCCGTGCCGTCTTTGTTAATAAAACGCCCACCGTAACTACTGGAATTAGTCCCAAATCCTGAATTGAGTAGCGCAATGGCTTTTTTATTGATGGTTTTAAACATTTTTTTCTGATTGAATTACTAAACGTAAAAGTAACAAAAATACAAATCTATTTGAGAGCAATTGGAAGGTATACTTTTTCTGTTTTTTTGGTTGAATTGAACTTGTGTTAACCCTAAAAAGTATACAACAAATTAAAAGCCCGTTTGATGATTTGTAATACAATTATTATTTATACATTTGTTTAAAAACCGCTATAAAGTAGCGGTTATACACCCAAATTTGGGTAGATTGTCGCTACTTTGTAGCGAGTATATACAAGTTATAACTCATTTTGCCGAGTTAGTCCGTCAAAATAGTTTACCAAGGCAACCATTATAATTATTAAAATAGTTGCTAATTTTCCAACACCATTAAGCAGTAATACAACAGCTAGTGCGTTCATAATAAAAGATAGTATTCTTAAAATTGTATTTAGTTTCATAAAAAACGAGTTATAACATTGGTTTAGCAAAAAAGCGGTTTTGTATTTGTTGTTTTTGGTTTCTAAACCGAAATTTAAGGCTTACTTTTCCGCTTCTTCGCTAAGCCAAGTACCGTTAAAAATATAGAAAAGTGGTTTATGGCTACTCGCCATTTTTTCCAGATTATTAAATCTATAACTACTAGCTAGAATTAAATCTTTCCGGGAACGATTCAAAACCACTCCATAATTCAGTTAGCTCAGGGGATTGCTAATCATTGTGCTAAATTAACTATCCCAACC
>CAMAWK010000205.1 GCA_945861915.1 Flavobacterium psychrophilum
TTGGGTTCTGGGGGAAAACGGAAACGTAATTTAGCTTGGGGGAAACCACTTGCAAGGCTATCTTCGATAATTTGTTCTATAAAATGAAGTGATTTTTCTTCCGTTGACATAATTTTGTATAATTTTAGCAAAGATAAAAAAAGCTAGTTTAAAATGGTTTAAAGTTTAAGGTTTAAAGTTAACCAGCATAACTATAAACCTTAAACTTTAAACTTTGAACAAGAAATTATGGGCATCATAAAACTAAATAATATCCGAACCTATTCTTATCACGGTTGTTTGGTAGAAGAAAGCAAAATTGGTTCTGATTACCGAATCGATTTAAAAGTTACAACCGATTTAAGTAAATCGGCACAGTCAGATAATTTGGAAGATACGGCAGATTATGTACTTTTAAATCGAATTGTGGTCGAAGAAATGGCGATTCGGTCGAATTTATTAGAGCATGTGGCACAGCGAATTATCGATCGAATTTTTAAAGAAGAACCTAGAATAAACGCAATAAAATTAGGGGTTTCCAAACTAAACCCACCCATTGGTGGCGATGTGGAAGCGGTTACGATAGAAATGGAAGAATACAGAAAATAAAATTTTATAGGTAAGAATTATGAAAGTAAAAACTTTTAAACTTTAAACTTTAAACTTTTAAACTTTTACTTATATTTGCACACCAATAAATAATTGGCGTCGTGGCCGAGCGGCTAGGCTGGGCTCTGCAAAAGCTCCTACTCCGGTTCGAATCCGGACGATGCCTCAAGAAGAGATACAGAAATGTGTCTCTTTTTTTTTTAATCACAACTACAATTAAATTCTTTGGCAACTTCTTCACAAGTTAAGTCTCTTGGACTATAAATATTTAATTCCGAACAAGGTGTTTTGTCATCATCTTTTGAACAGGAAATAGTAGTTGTTACGATTGATATTCCGAGTAATAAAATTAGTTTTTTCATATGTTTATGTTGATTAATTTAGTTTTGGAAATTATTTATAAACGCAACAAAACTAAGCATATACGTTAAATCAAGGTTTTTTTATAGTTCTGTGCTCAAAGTCTCCCGACTTTGAGCAGCCGGGGTTTTGCGCGCTGTTATGCATTGTTACTCTATTTTATATCTGACCAAGTTTTTGCATCTTTAATTTTTTCGTGAGTTTGATCTGAATAAAAGCGTAACATTCCACATACAATTGACAATCCAAAAACTAATTTCCAATGTGGTAATTGTTTATCTAATTTCTCTATATTTTTCTCATCATTAAAAAGAGAGACTATTTGTTCATTGATTTCCTCTTCTTTCATTCCTTCTTTGCCTCCGATAATTCTTTTTATTGATTGCATTTTTGTCTTCATCATCATTTCAAGTGCGACATCATTAACCATTTTTTTAAATCCTGGGCCAAGATCAAATACTTCATCTAGTTCTTTGTCAGCCAGAGAAAATTCTTTTGCCGAGTGTGCCGCTTCGTTTCTAATTTTTCTCAAATGATTCAGACAACTATATGTATCTTCAGAAATTAATCTAAAAGCATAGCTAAGTTCTATTTTTGCAGAAAACGAACTCAATGATCCAGGGTAATTGAAAAGCTTCGTAGTAAATTGTTTCTTGTCACTAGGAAGAATTCTTAGAATTAGATTTTCTAAATGCTCTTCTACATGAGAAGTCCCAATTAGAACTGCTCCGCGAGCGGTTTCGTTTAATAATTTGTCTAAAAGGACATCGAATGTTTCAAAAGTTTCTGGATACTCAAAAAGTGGAATGTTTTTACTCATGATGTTTGTAATAATATACAACTTTTATATAAACGCCAAAACCTTCGCATACACACCCAAAATCGGGTAAATAAGCGAAGGTTTGTTAGGCTTTATTTATTCATTTATTTAGTTGAATACCGATATATTCCACCAAATTTTAATAATAACCAAGCCATTGGATGCAAGAAAGCCATGATTAAAAACCACATGCCGTAGCCTTGCCCTTGAACGGCATTTAAAATAGGATCCAAAACAACATGAAAAGCAGCGTCTAAAAACCCTGAAGGTTTATCTGAAGGACCTGTAACCATCGAAGCAACAATCATATTCATTACAATTCCTCCTAATGTACTTCCTGCAGCAACCACGCTAAATACAGTTCCTAAAGAATGTTTAGGCACAATATCTACGATTAACGAACTGATATTTATTAACCAAGCCAAAGCCGCAATTACGGTGAAAACAGTCAATGTTAAGGATGCATTCAAGCCAGTTGCAGAAGCAATAAATGGCGACAACGGCATCAGTAAAGCACAAAATAACATCACCCACATTCTACTGGCTACTGGCAATACGCCTCTTTTTACAATTTTACCCGAAATAATTCCGCCTAATAAACTACCCACACCTGCTGCTGCATAAATAACCCAAGTAATTTTTAAATCATCCTGAGAAAGTTCTCTATCGGAACTTAAGTATTTTGGAAACCAGAATTGGTAGAAATACCACACTGGATCGGTAATTAATCGCGCTAATAATAACAACCAAGTTCCTCTAAAAGAAAGTACTTGTTTCCAAGACCAAGGATCTACTTTTTCGGTACTCGCGCCTTCTTCGGAAGTTGAGGCGGTTTGTAACATCGTTAGTTCTTCGGCAGTGATTAACTTACTTTGTTCTGGGCGTTTGTAAATCATTAGCCAAGGAATAAGCCATACTAAACCTGCTAAACCTGTCAATATAAATGCTACTCTCCAACCTGTTCCTTGCCCTAGGAAATCGGCAACGTTAGGCATTGTTGACGCATAATCATAAGTAGCTAACGGAATTACAATATAGGGCGCAACGGTGGCTCCAATAGTAGCTCCCATAGTGTATAAACCGATGGCTAAAGCTCTTTCTTTGGCAGGAAACCACTCAGAAACCGCTTTGGAAGCTGCTGGCCAAATACCGGCTTCGCCTAAACCTAATCCAAATCGATAAAAACTTAAAGAAGTTACGCCACGAGCAGCAGCAGTCAACATATTGAAAATAGACCACCAAGCCACGAAGAAAAATAAACTGGCACGAGTTCCAACTTTGTCGGCAACCCTTCCCGAAATTAAATAAGCAATTGTGTAAGCAATCAAAAAGATATTAATCACATTGGCATACGCCTGATCGTCCATGTCTAAGTCGGCTTGTATGGTTGGAGCCAGAGCCGATAAGGTTTGTCTGTCGATGTAGTTGAGTACGGCAGCTATAAATAATAATACAATAATCCACCAGCGCATCCCTTTTAATTTCATGTTTAATTTTTTAAATGGTTAGTTAAATAGTTTGATTTTGGCAACCCAAAAACTGGCATTTTAAACCGATTTTGGAGTGTGAATTTCAAAGATACTAATTTAATTGAGCTAGAGAAAAATTTATGAAAATTGTGGAATTAAAAATTTATGATTTTAAAAACTACCTATAGTGCACTATGCAAATATTCATAAATTATTGGAATCTAAGTCTATAATTTTACCGCAGATTCGCAGATTTAAATAGGTTTATATACGTTTAGTACACAGAATAATTTATTTGAAATTTGTAAAAATCTGCGAATCAGCGGTAAAAGAAAATGTACTACGAGTAGAAATCTAAATTTTTTATTAATCCATCCTCTGCAAAACATCTTTTATTTTTTCTTTTTCTTCCGGGAACCAACCTTGAGTCATTAAAACGATACCAAACAACATTAAAACAATACTGATTCCTTTCTTTATTTTAAGAATATTGGTGGGTGTCATTTTGTTTTTTAATTGTTTTGCCAACACGATTTTGAGAGCGTCAACTAGTAAATAAGTACTGATTACAGTGGTTAAAAAAACAATCATTCGTGGTGTTTGCATGTCTAATTTTGGTCCTGTCGAAAGAATTATTGCCATCCAAAAACCTAATACTCCAATATTTATAATATTTAAAAAAAAGCCTTTTAAATACATATTTCCGTAGTTTTTTTTACTAATTTCTTCATCAATAGAATCGGTATTTATTTTCTTTTCTTTTTTGAGATTGACAAAAGAAATGATTCCGTAAACCAACATTAAAATGCCTCCAAAAATGAAAAGTGAGGGTTTGTCTTT
>CAMAWK010000206.1 GCA_945861915.1 Flavobacterium psychrophilum
ATTATTTTCCTTCAAAAGAACCGATTCTTCATAGAGTTTTTTTTCCGTTATTTATTTACAGTGCCGTTTTTTTGTTATGGATGATTTGGATTCGTAAATTTTCTTCTTATGCTAACACAACAGATATTAAATCATAAATTAAGAATCGCTTTTACGATTCCTATTTTGCTATTATTAGTGCTTATAAGAGCCTATGAAGACAGTTTGTTTTATGATCCATTTTTAGATTATTTCAAAACAGATTATTTCAATTTGCCTTTGCCAGAAATAGACGGACTGAAACTTTTTTTCGGATTGGCTTTTAGATATTTTTTAAATACGGTTTTGTCGTTAGGTATAATTTACATCTTGTTCAAAGATATTTCAGCTATAAAATTTTCGATTATTTTGTATTCTGTTTTTTTTGTGATGTTAATTATAGCTTTGTATGTAGTGATTTATTCTTTTGGAGAAATCAATAAAATGGTATTGTTTTATATTCGTCGATTTTTGATTCAACCTATTTTTTTATTATTGTTTTTACCTGCATTTTATTATCAATTTCAATCTTCTAAAAATTAAGAAGTTGTTGTGATATTGTTCTTTTTGTATTGATTACTTTTGTGATATGAAATTTAAAAAATACATCAGTGTTCTTCTTGCTGTTTTTATATTGGTTTCCAATATAGGATTGGCTTTTAAGGTGCATTATTGTATGGATGCCATAGCTTCAGTTTCATTAGCTTCAGAAATTATAACTGTAAATTCAGAGGAAAACTGCTGTGGTGTTTTTGAAGAAGAATCTTCATGTTGTAAAGACAAAGTTGTTCTTTTTCAAAAAAAATCCGAAAATGTTACTTTTGATACTTTTTCGTTTCTCTCCGATTTTACTTCATTCTTAGAAGATTGGACACCTTTATTCTTTTCTGTTAACTTCAATTTCAAATCTCAAAATAGTTCTTCTTACTATTGTGACGCTCATGCGCCACCACTTTTTAAGTTATACCACCAATTTATTTTCTACGCCTAGTTTTAATGTTGTTTAAACAGAAACCTTAGAGTTTCTGGTATTTAATAACATTAAAACTAAACTTATGAAAAAACAATTTTCAATACTTTTATTAGTATTGTTGTCTGCGTTTAGCATTTATTCGCAAGACACATTACAAGAAGTAAAAGTCACTACTGATAAAAAAGGATTAATCAAATCCTATAAAATCACTACCAATACAACTACATTAACTAGCAAGGAACTGCTTAAAGCCGCTTGTTGCAATCTTGCCGAAAGTTTTGAAACCAATCCTTCTATTGATGTTAATTTTGCGGATGCTTTAACAGGTACAAAACAAATCAAAATGCTAGGACTTACGAGTCCTTATTTGATGATTACCGAAGAAAATATTCCGTCGGTTCGTGGTGCGTCTCAGGCTTATGGATTGTCATTTACACCGGGTACTTGGGTCGAAAGTATTCAAATTACCAAAGGTGCCGGAAGCGTTGTTAATGGTTACGAAAGTATATCGGGGCAAATTAATACGGAATTAATTAAACCTCTTACTAATATCCCATTTTTCTTGAATTTTTATAGTTCTACAGACAGTAGATTTGAACTAAATACTCATTTCAACCATAAAATTTCGGATAAATGGATAAGCAGTTTATTTATTCACGGAAATACCAGAGTATCAAAAAAGGATATGAATGATGATGGATTTTTGGATAATCCATTGGCAAAGCAAATAAACGTTTTGAATCGATGGCAATACACTGACGCTGAAAAAGGCTGGGTGAGTTTTATTAATTTTCGGTATATGAATGATAAAAAGCAAACTGGCGAAACGAATTTTGACCCAAATAAAGATAGAGGAACGACTAACTTTTGGGGTTCAGAAATTGATACGGAGCGAATAGATGTTTCTGCAAAAGTAGGTTATGTTTTTCCAGATAGTCCCTATCAAAGTGTTGGATTTCAAAACGCATTTAATCGTCATAACCAAGAATCCTATTTTGGGTTGAGACAGTATTCCATCAAGCAAACCAGTTATTATTCGAATTTGATTTTTAATTCCATCATTAGTAACACGATGAATAAGTTTAGTACGGGTTTGAATTTTTCTTTCGACCAATACCAAGAATTTCTCAGTTTGAATGATTACAGTAGAATTGATAATTCTGTTGGTGCTTTTTTTGAATATACTTATTATAATAGTTCAAATTTTAGCCTTATCGCTGGCGGACGAGTTGATAATCATAATCGATTAGGTTTTTTTATAACTCCCAGAGTTCACATTCGTTATAATCCTTGGGAGAAAGGTGTTTTAAGAGCATCGGTAGGACGAGGAAAACGGTCTGCCAATATCTTTGCCGAAAATCAACCTCTTTTCGCCAGTTCAAGAAACTTTACTGTTTTAGATTCAAATGGTAAAACCTATGGATTGAACCCAGAAATTGCATGGAATTATGGATTAAGTTTTTCGCAGCGGTTTTTAATTTTTAATAAAAAAGCAGATGTTGGCATCGATTTTTACAATACTGATTTTAGGAATCAAGTGGTAGTGGATTTATTTAATAGTCCCCAGGAAGTTAACTTTTATAATCTAAAAGGGAAATCATATGCTACCAGTTTACAATTGGATTTTAATATAGAATTGATAAAACATCTCGATTTGCGAACAGCTTATAAATATTATGATATTCAAACCGATTATTTCAGCGGACGACGGGAGCGACCTTTGCAATCGAAGCATCGGTTTTTTGCTAATTTGGCTTTTCAAACTCATATTAAAGAAAAAGGCAAACAATGGAAATTCGATTTCACCTATAATTGGTTGGGACCACAGCGATTACCAACTACCCAAACTAATCCTTTAAATGATAGATTGCCTGAAAAATCACCTGCCTATTCTTTGATGAATGCCCAAATTACCCAAACATTTTCGTCTGTTTTTGAGGTATATCTAGGTGGCGAAAATATTGGGAATTATAAACAAGAAAAAGCAATTCTTGGTAACCAAAATCCATTTGGAACAACTTTTGACGCTTCTATTTTGTATGCACCAGTTTTTGGACAAATGTATTATGCAGGATTACGATTTAAAATAAAATAATATCAATTTCAATATCAATATCAAAAATCAATTTCAAATATCAAATTCAAAAATCAAATTCAAATATCAATTTTAAAAATCAAATTCAAATATCAATTTCAAAAATCAAGTTCAATAACAATAAATAATTAAAAAATGAGAAATATAATTTTAGGTATGATACTATTCTTAGTAGCACTTTCAACTCAAGCACAAGAGAAAAAAAACAAAAATGCTAAGCATGTTATTGTTGTAAATGGTAATTGTGAACACTGCCAGCAAAGAATTCAGAAAGCGGCTTTTTCAGTTGCGGGAGTAAAATCGGCAAGTTGGAGTATAGAAAATCACAATCTGACTTTACTAATTAACGAACTAAAAACAACTGTTTCGGCTGTAAAAAAAGCCATTGCTAAAGTGGGACATGATACTGATACCGAAAAAGCTTCGGGCGAAGTCTACGATGCACTTCCTGGCTGTTGTCAATATCAAAGAGAGGAAAAAAAATAAAGTAACACCAAACATTATGATATTTTGACCCAGTCTTAAGACTCCGTTTGTCAAGCTGCAAAGCGTCCCTACTCTCGAGCGTTGAGACTCCTACGGAGTGACAAATAGACTTGCATTTTGGACTATTTTATATGTGTTTTTGGTAAAACAAGTATGATTTAGAACCAGCCCAAGAGTGTATTGTTTTTGTAAAAAGTATATAATTTGCTAAAAAAACATTAAAAATTCAGAAATCCAATGCTTAGATGATGCTGTTTCATTAAATAATAATTACTTTCACAATCGAATTTTTAAAACAATTTTATGAATAGTTTCGATTGGAAGCAATTATTGAATCCTGAATTCTATATTTTGATGGAGTTTGGCGGTTTAAAAATGGGTTTGTTAGTAATACTTTTTATCATTTTTGCCGAAACTGGTTTGTTTGCTGGTTTCTTTTTGCCGGGTGATAGTTTGTTGTTTTTA
>CAMAWK010000207.1 GCA_945861915.1 Flavobacterium psychrophilum
AGATTTTGATTTAGAAAAATTTACTGATGAAATGAACTTGCAGCATAACTTGCAGCCATACAATTACGAAAGATACTTAAGGGTTAATGAAAATTTAACTGTAAAAATGTATGAATATTTAAGAGAAAACAATTGTGAATGGAAAATCTTATGCGGGTTGAGAGTTCATATAAAGGGCACAACCGAAATCCTAGATGAGGTTTGGTGGCAAAGAAACAATAACAATTATAAGCAAAGTGAATTTTATATTTTTAGATATATGCCTGATAAATTTATTGCATTAGTCGACTTATGGAATCAATAGATGATAAGATAAGGGTTAAACATATTCAGATACAAGTTGAAAGTGACCCAATAAAAAGGAATGATTTGCAAAAGCAATTACAAAAATTACAACTAAATAAAGAAATTGAACAAATAAAAATAAAAATTCAGCAGCTAGGGTAATTCACAATTTTGAATGTTTTTGATGTTACCCGCTTCGGATATATAGATTTTTTCGTTTGTTTTTTATTTGGGGGCATGATGGTGTACTTGAAATTTTTTAGAATTTTTCAGCTCCTTTTTGTTCCTTTTTTGTTTTAAGGTTGCTTGTAAATACTAAAATGGTTTTTTAAAAAAAGTGGTTTTATTATATTAAAAAACGCACTACCCTTTATGTTGTGCGTTTAGTGTTTTATTATTATTAAAATGGATCGTGCAACGCACGATTCATTTTAATTTATATTAGTTCCAGTTGTAAAATTTTTTTTATTTTTTGAACTGTTCCGCTGCTCTTATCTGTTAACTTCATTGTGTTTCTTATTGATTGACCCTGACGTAAATATTTAAGAATATCAGAGTGTTCAGCAACCAATTTTTTATTATTTTTGATTGAACCTTCTTTTCTTCCAAGTTTCCCTCCGTCACGAATAAATTTTTCCCTTCCAGAATTTAATCTTTCTTGAATAAGTGAAAGCTCCATATTTGCAAATGTAGAAGCAATTGAAAGCATGGTTTGAACCATAGCGTTTTTTTCGCCATTCGGTAACAACGTATGAAGTTTAAAATTGTCGATGATAATATTAATATTATTGTCGTTGCAACGCTCCAAGAATAAAGCAAAACTTGAAATTTTACGTGAAATCCTTGAAATTTCGAGGGCGATGATATGTTTCACACCGTTTTGTATGGCATAGTCAAGGATTTCTGCATTTACCTCATCATTTTTTGTGCCGCTTTTGTAATAGGTAAATTCTTTTACAATGTCAAATTGATTTCCGTAAGTTGAGGTTAAGGATTGTGATTGGCGTGTAACGTCTTGTTTACTTTCGTTTGTAGAACATCTTGAAATGATAATAGCTTTTTCCATTTTGACTTATAAATTAATTACAGGTCAAAGATATATAATATTTTTAATGTATCAAAATAAATCAAAGAATATTTTCGATACGTTAAACTGTATCATTTCATGAAGCTAGTAGATATATTTTGATACAGTTGAGGTTTTGATACAATTTTTACAAATTAAGGTTTGACCGAAATGTCAAAGGTTGTTTATTGATTCATATAATATACTCCAATTCTGATTTTTTCGTTTTCTTTTAAAATATTCAATTTGTCATTTTCTTTCAAAATCATTACCACATCAATATCGCCTGAAATTAATTTTTCTTGACCTTCATCAATATTTGAAAGAATTGTAATTTTTGGATTTGTAACCAAAATCAAATTGGGGTTTATTTTGGAAACTATATTTTCTTTTTTCTTTTTTATAGAAGTATGAGCAGAACCAATTGTGATATTCCCTTTTTTTAAATTCTCAATTACGGATTCTGATGCTTTAGCCATTACTTGAGAATATTTAACAACGGTAGTTCTGCCAACGTTAGCCAAATTAGCAATCTCTTGGTAGGTGTCTATTTTCGCAATTTGTTCAACATAATTTATTTCAGTTGCATTTTTTGAAAATGATTTTCCCGCTTTAGAAAGATTTTCTTTTGCAAGTTTATCTATAGTTGGTTTTGAAAGGTATGCTAAACTAATCTTTTCTGCAATTGATAAATTTCTTCTTTGTAACTGGTGGCTCACCATCCAAAGTTTTATTTCATCAAGACTATTGAACGTTTCGTTCAATTCTTTTGTTGGGAATATTTTTAAATTAAGTGAAATTACAGCTCTTAATCTTGTATGACCCTCAATGACTAATTTTTGACCGTTGGGGATTGTTATGTAAATAATAGGGTCATTAACGCCATTTTTCTTAATGTCTTCTTTTAAACTTTCAAACAAATCATTGTCAATAATCGGAAGGTAGGATTTTAATTCCCAAATTGTATTCAAATCCTCAAACTCATCCATTATTAAATAATCACTACCAAATAAACTTATCTTTGGCATTGAATCGTTAGTAATTGTTGGATTTGTCCAATATACTTTTCCATCTAACTCACTTCCGCCTTTAGAATGATAGCGATGTAATTTGTTGATAGTTGGGTCGTGAGGATTAGGGTTGTTTCTAATTTTCCCCCATTGTTTAAAAAAGAATGGAACGTTTTGTTCAAAGCATTTCTCCTTAACCTTGATTACCCAATCTCTTTCCATTGGTCTAACTGCATTAGAACCACTTTCACCGCCAACAATTACCCAATCAATTCCCGTTAAATCATAATCTTTAATTTCTTCTATTAGTGGTTCAACGGATAAGAATTTATACTTAGCACCACAATTCACCAATGATTTAATTCTCCTAGTTGCAATTTGTGTTCCAACTGAAACTCCCATCCAAATATTATCAGTCCAATTAAGTTGGTCTGAATATTTTTCAAGAATATCATGTCGTTTAGTAAGTACTTGATAAGTATGTTGAGGTGTGTCATTCATCACTTCAAATACTTTTTTTATAAAATCTAATGAAATGTCTTTATGGAATAAATCTGACATCGAGTTAACGAATACAGTACATGGCTCTTTCCATCTATAAGGTTCTTCAAGAGTGTAAGCATGTTCAACAATCACATCAAAACCCAATTTGTATTTTTTCGATTTTGGGTTGTGCATTTTTCGGAATGTTTCTTTTTCGGCATAACAAAAATCGCACTCTTTTGAAATGTGAGTGCATCCAGTTGTCGGATTCCAAGTTTTGTTTGTCCATTCGATTGTTGATGATGCCATATATTATTATTTTTTAAATCATTTAAAAAATTACTTCTTCATCGTTCATTTGAGAAATCATAAAATTGTATTTGTGTTGTGTTTTTAAATCATTTAAAAAAAACGTTAAATCAACTTTGTTTTGTATAGAAATATTATACCCTAATATTATGTTTTTGATTTCTATCTGAGGATAACTATCTAATACGTCAATTTTTTCATCAGTTGCAATTGAATCTTCAAAAGGGTATCTTTCTTTCAAATATAGTTTGTTAAAATACTTTACTTCTTGTTTTGAATTTATATCTCGGTATATCGTTCTGTGATTGTGGCTTTCATATTGTCCTTTATCCTCTCTCATTAAAAGTCTAATTTCTTGTTCAGCTTCAAATATTTTGACTTTATGAAATGATTGCATTTCTAGTATAAATTCCTGAAAATTATTTGGAAAAAAACCTTCATGAGTATTTAAAAATTCTTCGGCTAAAGACTTTAGTTTTTTAATTGGTTCTAATGCTTCTTCCCCATATTGCATTTTTCCTAATAAAAAAAAATATGGGTCTTGCTTATTTAGTTCAAGTTCAATTATAACACCTTTACCTTTGTCTCCATATACTTCCCACATCAAATGATTGCGTTTTGTAGTTTCGTTTGATTGACAAAGAGACAGGCAAAAAAGATTTTCTTTTAGATGTTTATGTTTTTCTGGGTCAAACTTAAAGATTGGATTGTCCTCAAAAACCGAAGCTGCATACATTAGTTCTTTTTCATCAATTAAATTTACAAATTCTGACATTCTTAAAAATCCAGATTCTAATATTAACTTAAGACCATATAATGTTGTATAATGAATGTATTTACCATCACCA
>CAMAWK010000208.1 GCA_945861915.1 Flavobacterium psychrophilum
ATGGTTTTAAAACTTGGACAAGTGCCTTTACAACAACAAGTTCAGGTATGGTATTAACTGTAAATTTAGCTGGTATTGCTCCTGGAGTAACATCAATTCCATTAAGTGTTGCATCTCAAAACGAAGCTGGAACTTCTGCTACTTCAAGAGGTTTGACACTAACTGCTGCTGCACCTACTGCCCCTGCAATTGTAGGAAGTACAGGTACAACATTCAGTTCTTGTGTAAACACAACCTATACTGCTACTTCATTCCAAGGAGCTACTTACGCTTGGACAATTCCAGCGGGAGCTACTACAGTTGGTGCAACAGATGGAAACGTACTTGTTGTAGACTATACTGGAGTAACTGTTGCACTTAATGCAAGTGCAGCTGTTACTTGTATCGCAACTAACGGAGTTGGTAGTAGTCCTGCTAAGTCACTTACTGTAAAAAGAGTGGCTGGTACTTGTAGAGAAGCTTCATCTGCTATCGCAAAAGGATTCAGCGTAAAAGCATATCCAAACCCATCGTCATCTGAATTCACAATCGAAACTTCAGCTAAAGGAGCAATGAGCGTGAAAGTATATGATATGCAAGGTCGTTTGGTTGAAAAAGCAAACTCTGATAAAGTAGGTTCTAAATTAGCTGCTGGTACTTACAATGTAATTGTAAACCAAGGCGCTAACTCGAAATCTGTTCGTGTGATTAAGAAATAATTTTCATAATAATTGTTTTTTGAAAAGAGAGGCTGTCCGAAAGGACAGCCTCTTTTGTTTTTAATAAACAATAGTAAATAGTAAAAAACTTAATTTATGAATCAAAAACATAATTTATAAATGTCGAAATGATTACTAATAAGAATTATACTTTTTAAAGGATTTATTTAGTCTAATTATCAAAACAAGTAGTCGAGAACAAAAATTACCTACCACTTCATTCGATATAAAAAAAGGATTAGGATTTTTTATAATTCTAAATGCTATAACTTACAATTAATAAATTGAGTTTAAATAAATAGTAGCATATATATTGAAATTAAAACCAAAAAAAATCTGCCTTAATTTTATAAATTAAGGCAGATTTAAATATTAAAAAAGTTATTCTTTAGTCTCTTCTTCCCAAATAAATAGAGATATAATACAACAAAGTAGCAATAGAACCTAAAGCGGCAACAACATAAGTTCTAGCTGCCCAAGCCAAAGCATCCTTTGCTCCTGCTTGTTCTTCCTGAGACAACATTCTTTTGTTTTCTAACCAAGCCAACGCACGATTACTAGCGTCATACTCTACTGGCAAAGTCACGATGCTGAACAAAGTTGTAGCAGCAAAAATGACTATTCCTATCAATAACAATTGCGGAAATGTATCTAGCAACAATATTCCACCCAATAAAATCCATTGCATATAAGTAGAGGCAATATTTACAACTGGCACTAATTGCGAACGCATCGTTAACCAATTGTAAGCAGTCGCATGTTGCACTGCGTGTCCGCATTCGTGAGCAGCAACCGCAGCAGCAGCAGCATTTCGTTGATTGTAAACAGCTTCACTCAAATTCACTGTTTTGTCAGCTGGATTGTAATGATCGGTTAATTGTCCCGCAACCGAAATCACTTTCACATCACGAATTCCGTGATCGGCAAGCATTTTTTCTGCAATTTCTTGTCCTGACATTCCGTTTTGCAAATGCAGTTTAGAGTATTTTTCAAACTTGCTTTTTAATCTGGAACTTACTAACCAACTCGCTAGCATAATTCCGCCCATTAAAATCATCGATGGTAAACTAAATCCTAACATAAATTTCTATTTTTAATTGTTTTAAAAAAATCATCAATATTCAAACCAAAATTAAAAAATGTCAATTTGGCATTCGTTAAAAAATACACAAAAGTTGAAATTTTGAAATTTCAATATCTTTATCCCACCAAATTAATAATTTTCCCTGGAACAATAATCACTTTGTTGGGTGTTTTTCCGTCTAATTGTTTGATGGTTCTTTCGTCCTTCATGACGATTTCTTCGATTTGTGCAGCAGTTAAATCCAAAGGCAACTTAATCGTAAAACGCATTTTCCCGTTGAAAGAAACTGGATATTCTTTCTCCGATTCCACCAAATACTTTTCTTCAAAAACAGGAAAATCAACAGTTGAAATTGAACCCGAATATCCCAATTGGTTCCATAATTCCTCGGCAATATGCGGTGCATAAGGCGAAATCAAAATCGCCAAAGGTTCGAGAATCGTACGGGAATGACAATTTTGAGTTGACAATTCATTCACACAAATCATAAACTGTGAAACCGAAGTGTTGAAAGAGAAACCTTCAATATCTTCCGCCACTTTTTTGATGGTTTTATGCAAGGTTTTTAAGTTGTCTTTTGTTGGTTCGTCGTTGGTTACTAGTAAACCATTGTCATCACAATACAATCGCCATAATTTTTTAAGAAACCCAAAAACTCCCGAAATTCCTGCTGTGTTCCAAGGCTTGGCTTGTTCCAATGGTCCTAAAAACATTTCGTACAAACGCAAGGTATCCGCTCCATATTCGTTGCAAATATCATCTGGAGTAACTACATTGTATTTGGATTTTGACATTTTTTCAATTTCAGATGTACAATAAATATATTTTTCGCCATCTTCTGTTAAATCACTCTCCCAAATAATATTATTCATTAAATTATTTATCGGTTCAGTGCCATAAAATAATTCGCTCCTTAAAATTGACCAATATGAAGATTCTGTTATTCTATTTCGACTATCAACATATTTATGTCCGAATTCTATTCTATTTAATCCTTTTTCTTTGGATTCAATTTCAAATTCAACTCCTTTGAATGAAAAATATTTATCATAATTATTAGAAGTATTAAATGAAACTGTAAAAGCTCTTCTGTCTGAAATATCATTCTTATTTGTTGCATAAATTATATCACTAAAATAAGAAACCCCCAAAATCATTCCTTGATTAATTAGTTTTTTAAAAGGTTCTTCGGTGGGTGCAAAACCTTTGTCTTTCAGGAATTTGTTCCAAAAACGGGAATACAATAAATGTCCTGTTGCGTGTTCGCTGCCGCCTATGTATAAATCTACGCTTTCCCAATATTTCAAAGCTTCTTCGCTGGCAAATTCGTTTTCGTTTTGGGCATCCATATAACGCATCCAAAACCACGAACTTCCCGCCCAACCCGGCATCGTGTTCAATTCTAGAGGATGTATCGAGATATTATCAATTAATTCGCAATTCGTAACTCGTAATTCTTTTGTGTCCCAAGCCCAAACCAGCGCATTCCCTAATGGTGGTTGTCCGTCTTCGGTTGGCAAGTATTTCTCTACTTCTGGCAACATGATTGGCAAATGTTGTGCATCAATCATTTGCGGCAAGCCATTCACATAATACACTGGAAACGGTTCTCCCCAATAGCGTTGGCGAGAGAAAACAGCATCACGCAAACGGTAATTTATTTTTCCTTTTCCTTGCCCAATTTCTTCTAATGCAGCAATTACTTTTTTTGTTGCTTCTTTGTAATTTAAGCCATTTAGGAAATCAGAGTTGGTTAGAGTAAAACCTTGTTTGTCTGCAAAAGCAAAATCCACCCCGCCCTGCGGGCACCCCTCCACTGGAGGGGAATTTAGAGCGAAAATATTTTTTATAGGTAAACCAAAATGTTTGGCAAAAGCAAAATCTCGTTCATCACCACAAGGAACCGCCATAACAGCGCCTGTTCCGTAACCTGCTAGAACATAATCGCCAATCCAAACCGGAATGGATTCTTTGGTAAAAGGATGCTCGGCATAGGCTCCTGTAAATACGCCCGAAATAGTTTTTACATCTGCCATACGTTCTCTTTCGGAACGTTTCGCTGTTTTTTCGATATAGGCTTCTACTGCTGCTTTTTGTTCTGGAGTGGTAATTTGCTCCACCAATTCGTGTTCTGGAGCCAAAGTCATAAAGGTAACTCCAAAAATCGTATCGGGGCGGGTGGTAAATACTGAAACTCTAAAATCTGAATT
>CAMAWK010000209.1 GCA_945861915.1 Flavobacterium psychrophilum
TTACCATAATTTCTTGCGCTACTGTATTTCCAATCAATAGCATCAGTAACAAAACCTGTTCCAATAGGATTATTGTGAATATAATTCAGTTTTTGTTCAAAAACTTTCAATGACCAAATTTCGATTGGATTGTTGTTTTGTTGCCAAAATTGTCTAAACTGTACATTGCTGTTTTTTTTACCTGCTCTTTCAAACATCCAAAGCATCCATTCTCGTCTGCTTTCTTGAAGGTTCTCCTCAATTGTTTTCATTATTTTTCTGGAAGTAAATCCTTTGAAATCTCTTATTAATCCTGATGGATCTCCCAAAGCTGACCTGAAAATTAAATGCACATGACTTGGCATAATGCAATAACCATAAATTTCCATGCCTTTGTTTTTTCTGCAATAATCTAAAGATTCTATGATACAGCCGAAATAATCGTCTCTAGTAAACACATCAATCCAATATACTGTTGAGAAACTTATAAAATAAGCTCCTTCTTTTTCGCCAAACTTATATTTTCTACTCATTGAAGTAAAAATAATAAATATATTTTACATTTGTTGTGGGCACGAGCGTGACGCTCGCGCTAGCGGGGAGATTGTACGCAA
This sequence comes from Flavobacterium psychrophilum, assembly GCA_945861915.1. Taxonomy (GTDB): domain Bacteria; phylum Bacteroidota; class Bacteroidia; order Flavobacteriales; family Flavobacteriaceae; genus Flavobacterium; species Flavobacterium psychrophilum_E. The sequence continues at coordinate 594 of CAMAWK010000209.1, forward strand.
TACAAAACAACACTAATTCAAATACACGAATGAAATATATATTCATACTATTACTTTTTATAGTTTCCTGTAAAAAACCTATAGATTCTGAAAATGACAAAACAAAATTCTCAGGTGATATAGATTACAATGTCGCTCTAAAATTCATAAATGATTACAATAAAGACTTTTTCAATCCACATATTAAAACTTCTGAATGGCTTTCAAGAAATAAGATGGTGACAAAAAATTTAGTAGACAGATATAAACAAATGGTTGACTCAGCAGAAATTGATGACCCAGAATTAGGATTAGATTTTGATCCGATCATAAGTGGACAGGATTCAGATGAGCAAGGTTTCGAAATAAAAGAAATAGATTCTTTAAATGGTTATGTAACCGTTCAAGGAAAATCATACTCAGAGTATAAGATAGTACTAAAATTAATAGAAAAAAATGGTGTAACTTTAGTTGAGGGTTAAGGTGTAATAAACATTCCTAAATCGAGACAGCCTAAATATTAAGTATCTTGTCCAAAAATATTTTTACACTTTTTTCTGTAACCCCAGGCTAGCGAGAGCGTCACGCTCCTACCTACAAAAAATTAATTCAAAAATTACCTCGTAAAAACCAGCTGATTCCCTTTAGATAAATTGGCATCAAATTGATAGCCTTCGTAGTTAAAACCTTTTAAATCGTCAATGGTTTTAGCATTGGCATCCAAAATATAACGCACCATCATTCCTCTGGCTTTTTTGGCAAAAAAGCTAATTATTTTTAGTTTTCCGTCTTTGTAATCCTTGAATTCAGGTGTAATTACCGGTGCTTTCAAAGCCTTAACATCTACCGCCGAAAAGTATTCGGTACTGGCTAAATTGATAAACAATTCTCCTTTTTGAAGTTCTTTGTTTAGGGCTTTAACTAGTGTAGGCTTCCAAAATTCATATAGATTTTTACTTTCGCCAATAGGCAGTTTAGTTCCCATTTCTAAACGATAGGCTTGCATTAAATCCAAGGGTTTCAAAATTCCGTACAATCCTGACAAGATTCGCACCGTTTCCTGCAAAGTATCTAGTTTTTCTAACGGAATAGTATAGGCATCCAATCCGGTATATACATCGCCATCAAAACTGTAAATGGCTGGACGCGCATTTTCTGGGGTAAAAGGGGTTTTCCAATCTTGATTGCGTTGCCAATTTAATTCAGCCAATTTATCCGAAATATCCATTAAACCCGAAAGTTCATTAGGAGATTTAGTTTTTAAAACTTTGTGGACTTTTTTAGATTCTTTTAGGAATGCAGCCTCAGAATATTGGGTAGTTGGTAATTCTTTTTCGAAGTTCAAGGATTTGGCTGGCGAAATGACAATTTTCATAACTGGAGTAACTCTAATTTTATCTTTCAAAAATACAAATTGAAAATCCGAAAAGGAAACAAAGTGGCTGTAATATTTATACTTTTTTGAAATAAAAAAAGCCCGACACATAAGTATCGGGCTTTTCAAGAAAAAAATAGTATTTACAATGTCAACTGCTTGTTAGAGGGAGCAAATTTTGTCAAATTGATTCCGTCTACTGCAGCAATATATTCTTCGATAGTAGGTGTTCGTCCCAAAACGGTAGAAAGCACCACCACTGGAGTTGATGAAAGTAAAGATTCTCCTTTTTTACCTTCGGCATCTTCAACGACTCTTCCTTGAAACAAACGGGTAGAAGTTGCCATTACCGTATCGCCTTTAGCTGCTTTTTCCTGATTTCCCATACAAAGATTACAACCAGGACGCTCTAAATACAACATATTTTCATATTTCAAACGCGCTTCGCCTTTTGGTGCATTGTCATTAAATTCAAAACCGGAGTATTTTTGTAGTACTTCCCAATCGCCTTCGGCTTTCAATTCATCAACAATATTATAGGTTGGAGGTGCTACCACTAATGGCGCTTTGAATTCTACTTTCCCTTGTTGTGCTTCTACATTTTTTAGCATTTGAGCCAAAATTTTCATATCACCTTTGTGCACCATACACGAACCGATGAATCCTAAATCTACTTTTTTGATTCCACCATAAAAAGATAAAGGTCTAATAGTATCGTGCGTATATCGTTTAGAAACATCAGCATTATTTACATCAGGATCAGCAATCATAGGTTCTGAAATCAAATCCAAATCTATTTCTACTTCGGCATAATATTTAGCATTGGCATCCGGTTGCAAAGCTGGTTTTGAACCCGATTCAATTTCTTGAATTCGCTTATTTGCTCTGTCAATTAATCCTTGTAACACCTGATTGTAGTTATCCATTCCTTTGTCAATCATTATTTGGATTCTGCTTTTTGCAATTTCCAATGATTCGATTAAGGTAGCATCTTCTGAAATACAAATAGACGCTTTGGCTTTCATTTCGGCAGTCCAGTCAGTAAAGGTAAAGGCTTGATCGGCAGTTAAGGTTCCTAAATGCACTTCAATAATTCGACCTTGAAAAACATTTTCGCCAGCAAATTTTTGAAGCATCTGTGCCTGTGTTGCATGCACCACATCACGGAAATCCATATAGTCTTTCATTCCTCCTCTAAAAGTTACTTTAACCGATTCTGGAATTGGCATGGATGCCTCGCCTGTTGCCAATGCCAAAGCTACTGTTCCTGAATCTGCACCAAAAGCAACTCCTTTTGACATCCTAGTATGCGAATCACCACCAATTATGATTGCCCATTCGTCAACCGTAATATCATTTAAAACTTTATGAATTACATCTGTCATGGCATGGTAAACACCTTTCGGGTCACGAGCGGTAATTAAACCAAAATCGTTCATGAATTGCATCAATTTCGGGATATTAGCTTGTGCTTTTTTATCCCAAACCGAGGCAGTATGACAACCTGATTGGTAAGCACCATCAACGATTGGTGAAATAACAGTTGCTGCCATCGATTCTAATTCTTGTGCTGTCATTAAACCTGTAGTATCTTGAGAACCTACAATGTTTACAGTAACACGAACATCGGAACCAGCATGTAATACTTTTTTAGAAATAGTTCCTACTGCATTTCGGTTGAATATTTTTTCAACTGCAGTCAATCCTTGTCCTTCATTGTGTATTTCTTTTGAAGGAGCATAAACCAAAGGAATATCAATTCCTAAAAGATTGGCTGCAAAAGTTTGTAATTTTTTTCCAAAAACAATAGCATACGACCCTCCAGCTTTGATAAACTCAATTTTTTGAGGGGTAAATGACTTAGAGAGATCAATTAATTCTTTTTCTCCGTCATACAGTTTTTTTGTCTTGGTGTTGATGGTTAATACGGTTCCTGTTGCAACCGAATATACTTGTTCTAAAACTGGATCACCCGCTTCGTTACGAATAGGATTACCAGAATCGTCTAATTTTTTCACCCAGTTTTTTAAATCTATTCCGATA
>CAMAWK010000210.1 GCA_945861915.1 Flavobacterium psychrophilum
ACTTCATTATTTGTAAGTATCTGATTAATAAATGGATTAGGATAAACTAAAACATCATTTTCTATTTGAAAATTATTGTTTGATAAGTTAGAACAATTATTTCCACTTTTAAAACCATAAATTTTAAAATTATCAAGATACTTAACATTGCCCCACCAACCACCAACAATATGGATGTTGATATCATTTGTTGAATTAAAGAAATAGTTAAATCCTTCTTTTATATTTGTTGCTTTTAAAACTGGATTTGATGTTCCATTAATACCTATATCATATATTTTTGATGAGACAGAAAATTTATTTATAGCAATTTTTGATATTTGAAATATCAACGTATACCATTTCCCTTCTACGAAATTACTATCAGATAATGAAGAATTAAAAGTTGAATTTGGATTTGATAAACCGTCAATGTAAAGTATACCTTCAGATAATCTAGTTGATAATACAGTTTCTCCAGAATTTTTAGCTATGAACAATCCAACCGAATTAGAACTAAATCCAAATCCTACTGGATACATTCCTACTTTATAATCAATTGATATTGTCATAGTCTCATTATCAATTCCTTTAAATTTAGAACATAATTTTAAGGGACGCGTAGCCTCTCCTTGTAGATTTGTTTCTAAATAATATCCATTATTACCATCTGAAATTTGATTATAATCAATAGGATATGGCTGGATAAATTTATTTACTAAATCATTATCCGATATGGATATAAAATTATTAAAGTTAACTTCTTCATTAACTAATTGAGCATTAATATTTGAAATTGTGAATGTAAATAGTATAATTAAGGTAGTTATTTTCATTTCTGTCTTTTTTTATTTTAACGTATCGATTTTATTATTTTTTTCTATATACACTTTCCAAAAACTATCAATTTTAGCTTTGAGTTCAGTCAAATTTTTTATCGTGTAGTCTAAATGTTTTGATGGTTCAATTTTATTACCATCCCAACCTATTTCTGTCTCTTGTTTTCTAGCCATTTCACTAAGTTTAAAACAATAGTGTTGTAATCCGCTTGCTATTCGATTTATTTCAGATGCAATATCTCCAATATAATCTTGTGAGTAACTCTTTATAGTTAGTGGGTTTTCGATTGATAATTCAAAATCAGGAAGCACTGTATTTAAAAATAGTTCCAATCTATTTATAATGTCATAACCAGCCATGATTTTTTTTCCTTCTATGATATCACGAATTGATGTGTTAGAAACTCCACTTTTCCTGCTAAATTCTACAGATTCTCGGTAGCCAACAATTTTAGAAAGTCCATCTTTAATCCTTAAAGTTTTTTTTATTCTGTCTTCTTGAATGCAAAAATATATTCTATTTATTTCATCTGTAGATGGGATTGAGTGCATATATATATCCCATTTTTCAAGAGGTATCCCAACTCTGTAAGCCAAAAGCTGTCGTTCATTAATATGCTTTTTTATATCAATCCAACGATTCTTTATTTGTTTGTCTGTAAGTTCTTCCATTGTCCAATTTTAGTAGTTTTTTTTATTTTCAGTTTACACCTTTTAAGCTAACTTCCAACGGATTTATCGTTAAAATAAATTTTGGCATATTTTACCTAACTCAGGCTAGAATATCGAAATATTTCTTCTCACTTTTATTGCATCCAAATATATCAAATAATTACTTACCAATCGAAACTTTTTACTGCACATCATACTTCATCTTTCTCAAAATCCGCAGCGATTCTTTAAAGGATAAATACACGGGGGTAAAAGGTTTCAAGAGCAGTTTGGCATCAATTAATTTTTGCTTGGCATCCTCAAATCCGTTGAGGTAGCAAATCATAAAAGTCGAAGGCAGGTTTTCTAAATCTTTCTGTTCTCGCTCGTTTAAAACCAAACCTTTTTGCAATTTTTGCAGCAACGAAATATTGGAATTATAAATGTGATACAACATTTTTCTATTGAATTCTGGCGGCTGAAAAAGGATTTCTCGGTCTATTTTATAATAACCGTTTTCATAAAAATGAAGGGTTTGTTTTTCTAAAGGATAAAAACTGGTTTTATCATTTAATCCTAACGAAACATATTCTATGATGGTAAAACTATCTTCGTTATAAGTAATGGTTACCACATCTTGAGCCGAGTAAAACAGCTTGATTTGCTCATTGATGAGTTCAATATCTACTCGGGATAAATAGGTGGTGTCACGGTATTTTTTGGGAACTCCAGCCCAGCAAATCACAAATAATTCCTTGAAAACCTTGTATTTTGGAGCCATATCCTTGTGGCGAAAATTCATAAAATCCATCACACCATCGAGCGTGTAGCCTATGCTGTTGCGCGAATTATTTTCGATACCAATCACGGTTTCGGTATTTTGATAATTTTTTTCGATTTCCTCTTCGGTGGGAACGGTATTGCTGCCCCGACGAATAAAAACTGCGTTGGGCAGAATGGTATGAATTCCTTTTTTGAAATGAGAAGTTTTGCTTTTGGCCTTGATAGTCACCAATCCGATTACTTTTTCTTTGGATAAATTAGGAAAAGGCACGTTTTCGTATTGAATTTTTGGGGGATTTTCTAAATAAGCGTTCACTAAGTTTTGAATGCGACTGTCGTCAAAAAAATCATCGCCTACAATCTCATTATCTTGGTCTTCGACTCCCACAACTATATAGGAATTATTGGCAGGATTCGAATTCGAAAGCGCACAAATGTGTTTCAAAAACTTGGCTTTTCCTTCGCGTGTATGTAAATTTAACTGGCGTTTCTTGTCATAAAAACTGCACTCATCATTGTGAGCCAAAAGGTTTTTAATTAAAAGACGCTTGTTTATCATTTTTTATTAATCTGAATTTTGTTCAGTTTAATTTGTCAAAAAGGTAATTTTAAAATTATTTAAGGAACCGAATTTCCCACACTTTCTGTCCAGAACGAAAACCAATCTTCTAGTTCCATATCTATTGTGGTAGCCTTCATTAAATTGGCAATTCTATTTGGGTCCGTCGTGCCACAAACGGGCAAAATCCCTGAAGGATGTTTCAAAATCCACGAAAGCAATAAAACATCCAAATCGACATTATATTTTGGTGCCAAAACGCTCGCTAATTCTTTGATTCGAATTGATTTTGCATCCTCATTTTTGAAAACTTTCCCCAGTGGCGACCAGCACATGGGCTGAATTTGGTTGGTTTCCATATAATCTAAACTACCATTGAGCATAGGTTCTAGATGGCTAATCGAAAACTCGATTTGGTTGTAGTTTACTTTGATTTTGGTTTGCAATAAATCGGTTTGGATGGGCGTAAAATTCGACACACCAAAATCTAGTATTTTGCCATCGCTTTTCAATTTTTCAATCGCCTCGGCAATTTCGTCCATTTGCATCAATGGACTTGGTCTGTGAAGTAAGAGCAAATCCAAATACTCTGTTTTCAAATTTTTTAAGGATTGCTCCGCTGACCAAATAATATGTGATTTGGAATAATTGTAATGCTTAATTTTTGTATCTCGGTTAGCCGACAGCAGTTGAATGCCGCATTTTGAAATTAGCTGGATTTTTTCTCTTTCAATTTGGCTTTCGCCAAAAGCGGTTCCAAAAGCGGCTTCGGTAGTGTAACCACCATAAATATCGGCATGGTCAAAGGTAGAAATACCCGTTTCGAGGCAGCTGTGCATCAAATGAATCATTTGGTTTTTGTCGAGATTTTTGCCCCAAGCTCCCCAAGTCATCGTTCCAGTTATAATTTTAGAAAAAGGATTTTTCATGATTAAGAAAGTAGTTTAGAAAAATAGAATAAATTTTTCGATTTAAAGATTAGGATTTTCAAACCTTAAAAATATAAAAAAGCAATCACAAAACATCCTTAAAATTGGATGTTTGCCATAAGTTTTAACCATTCTTTAACATCGTAGGTCTAAAAAAAAATTCAATTTGCACCATCAAAAAATAAGAACAAAAATCACAGCAATAAAA
>CAMAWK010000211.1 GCA_945861915.1 Flavobacterium psychrophilum
CCATGAATGCTTTGAATGTGGGTCGTATTAAATTGGCGGCAGCTTGTTTAGACGCGCAGCGAAAAGTGATTACAAGCTCTGTAAAATATGCCAACGAACGAATTCAGTTCAACACACCCATTTCTAGTTTTGGTGCCATTCGATACAAAATAGCCGAAATGGCAACGAGCTGTTATGCTGGCGAAAGTGCCTGTTACCGGGCTGCAAAAGATATTGAAGATAGAATTATAGCTCGTGAGGCCGAAGGAACTTCGCATCAAGAAGCGGAATTAAAAGGAGTAGAAGAATTTGCCATCGAATGTTCGATTCTAAAAGTGGCTGTTTCAGAAGATGTTCAAAACTGCGCGGATGAGGGAATACAAATTTTTGGTGGAATGGGATTTTCAGAAGATACGCCGATGGAATCGGCTTGGCGTGATGCTCGTATCGCTCGAATTTATGAAGGAACTAACGAAATCAACAGAATGTTATCCGTAGGAATGTTGATTAAAAAAGCCATGAAAGGCCATGTTGATTTATTAGGTCCTGCTTCAAAAGTGCAGGAAGAATTAATGGGAATTCCATCATTTGAAACGCCTGATTATTCTGAATTATTTGCCGAGGAAAAAGAACTTTTAGGCAAATTGAAAAAGGCATTCTTAATGGTTGCAGGTGGTGCAGTTCAAAAATACGGAATGGATTTAGATGCACACCAACAATTATTAATGGCAGCATCGGATATTTTGATAGAAATTTACATGTCGGAAAGTACCATTTTAAGAACCGAAAAACTTGCCAAATCCAAAGGTGAAGAAAATGTAAAAGAAGAAATTGCTATGGCAAAATTGTATTTGTACAAAGCGGTGGATATTGTTGCTCAAAAAGGAAAAGAAAGCATTATTTCCTTTGCCGAAGGCGATGAACAAAGAATGATGCTCATGGGTTTACGTCGTTTTACCAAATACACCAATATGCCAAACGTTGTTGGTTTGCGAGAAACGATTACCGGTAAATTGGTAGCTGAAAACGAGTATTGTTTTTAAACGTTTATAACGCTGTTTAATTTATTTTTTAAGTTTAACTCCAAAAGAGGCGAGATATACATCTCGCCTCTTTTTGTATAAAATAACTTTATTGAAAGTTTATTCATATTAAAAATTATAATTTTGTGCATTTTGTCGATTTTATTTGTATTTAATCTATTTTAATCTAATTTCGTACCACTATTTAAAATAGTTTAAAAAAAATTAAAAAAAATAGGGATAGCCGAAAACCAAATAGAGTAGGCAAAAAATTAAATCTAAAAAAATGAAAAAAAATTATCTTTTTACTTTTATGCTCTTGTTAGCCACTCAGTTATTTTTTGGTCAATCACCTTACAGTATTGAACCGGCTTTAGGTGAAGATTACACAAATTTTTACAGTTGTCCTGATAGCGAAGTTATGGTTAAAACCTTTAAAGTACATGTCCAACCTAACACAATGTTATCACTGTTTGCACCAACTGGATTTGAATTTGAATCACTAGCTTTACCGGGTATCTGGGTGGATAATGCAAATTTACCCCCCCTTAGTGATTCACCAATTACTTATACTATTAGTATCAGAATGGTAGCAGAAGCAAGAGCAGGCATTTATAGTGGAGAAGTGAATGTCAATGATAATTTTGCTTCAAGAATAGCTACTAATAAATCAGGAGTTGCAAGAACTGCAATGTTTAATTCATCAACACTTTATGTTTCTGGAGAAATTGCTGCTACATGTGGAGACCAGCCATGTACTCCTCCAAATGCACCAAATGTTGTTAACTATAATTCAAATACTTTATGTAACAATTATGGCGCCACATTATATGCTTCGAATTCAAACTCAAGTGATTCTGTTGCATACTATACCTGGTATAAAGATGGAGAATTAATCAGTGGAGAAAGTACCTATCCTTACTTCTATGTTTACTCATATTTAGGATCTGGAAATTATACTTCTAAAGTAACTATTAATGGTTGTACATCAGAGGCATCTTCTGGAATTGAGATAACCGTACTAGAACCTGCTCCTACCCCTAGAATCAATGGTGAAGAAACACAAATTTTATGTCCTGGAAGTAGCATTACCCTAACCACTTCATTAGAAGAAGAATTTGATTTCAAAAAACAAACCACTACGGCATCAAGATTAGATTACAGTGATGAATCAAGATATATTTGGCGTAGATATAATAGAAATGATGATGAAGACGAAGTATTAGATGAAACAGGTAGTTCGCTTACTGTAACAGAACCTGGATACTATTCTGTTGAATATGTCAACTCAAACGGTTGTTATTCTTATAGTTATTCAGGAGTTTCGGTAACTTTAGCCTCACTTCCTACAACACCAATAATCTCAGCTAGTGGAAACGTTAATTTTTGCAATGGTGGAAATGTAACCCTTACTTCAACTCAATCTAATAGCTACCTTTGGTCAAATGGAGCCACAACACGTTCTATAACTGTGAATAGTTCTGCCTTATATTCGGTTGTGGTTAATAATGGGACTTGTAACTCTCTTCCATCTATCGCTAGAAAAGTTACTGTAAACCCTATTCCAAAATCTCCAACAATTTCAACTTCTGGAACAACTACTTTGTGTGCTGGTAAAACTGTAACATTAACTTCATCAGTAGCAACTGGAAATCGTTGGTCCACTGGAGCAAATACACAATCAATTATTGTTTCAACGGCTGGAACATATACTGTAACAGCTACTAATTTGAGCTGTACTTCTCCAAGTTCCGAAGGGGTAACTGTAACTGTAAATGCAATACCAACTAGACCAACAATTACTGCAATTGGAGCAACCACTTTTTGTGCTGGAGGTAGTGTAACTTTAACTTCATCTTCTACAAATAATTTTTGGTCAAATGGTTCTACAGACAAATCTATTACAGTAACATCTGCTGGAAACTATAGTGTGAAAACAAATAATAATGGTTGTGAGTCCCTATCTTCAGCAATAAAATCGATAGTTGTTAATGCGCTACCACCTACTCCAACAATTACTGTTATTGGTTCTACTAATTTGGCTACAGGAGGAAATGTAACTTTAACTTCTTCCTATGCTTCTGCAAACAAATGGTCAACGGGTTCAACATTAAGATCAATCATAGTTAATAAACCTGGAACTTACTCTGTGTCGTTTATGGGTGCTACTTGTATGTCAAAACCATTATTACCAGTAACTATTACTCAAAATACAATAGAAAATTCGGGAAGATTTTCGAATAGTACCGAAAACGGAACTACATCATTTAGTTCTAAAATGACTATTTATCCAAATCCATCTCAAGGTATTTTCAATATCAATGCAGACACTGCTGGAGATATTTATATCGTAAATCAATTGGGTCAAATAGTTAAAGAAGTAAAGGTTGAAGCAAATGTTGTGAATACTATAAATGCTGAAAATCTTTCTAATGGAGTTTATTTTGTTAGAAATGCAAATACCAACAAATCAAGCAAATTAATTATCAATAAATAATTTGTGAAATTTTAATTAAAGCTGTCCCGAAATTTATTTGGGACAGCTTTTTTTTTTAAATCTATTTAAAAGTGTAAACATTAGTAAACCGTTTTGATATTCAATCATAACGGTTTTTTTGTTTCTAATAATTTTTTAAATTCGTAAAAAAAATCAAAAAATGAAAATACTTGGAATTGGCTCAAGAATAAATCACCCAGAATTTGGAAAAGGCGTAATCACAAATGTGTCTCAAAAAGAATATTGGGTGACCTTTATAGAAAATGGATTAGAAACTATTGATTTAGATTGTGAATTCGAGATAATTGAAGCTTCTGAAAATGAAGTGGACACGGTTAGTTTTTATGATGTAGAACAAAGTTTGCTTTCCATTTTAAAGAAATGGTCCGATATTTCAGAAATTGTTCC
>CAMAWK010000212.1 GCA_945861915.1 Flavobacterium psychrophilum
TGAGCACTGCACCAAAATTCAAATCATCTTCTACCAATAAAATTCTTTTGTTTTTAGCTTCCATATTTTTAATTTATTAATGGTAATTTTATAATGAAGGTACTACCCTTTCCTTTTTCACTTTCTACAAAAATCTGACCATTATGGTCATCTATTATTCGTTTTACATAAGCCAAGCCCAAACCATGACCCTTAACATTATGAATATCACCTGTGTGCTCTCGATAAAATTTTTCAAAAATTCTTTTTTGAGCCACTTTACTCATCCCAATCCCATTGTCTTTGATTTTTATAACTATAAAATCTTTTATGTTTTCTAGATAAACATCAATTTCAGGTGTTTCGGGAGAATACTTAATTGCATTTTCTAAAATATTTACGAAAACATTAGTAAAATGGATGTCATTGACTAAAACCGAAGTTCTAATTGCACTAAAATGCTTAGTGATTGTTCCGTTTCTATCTTCTAAAATTAAATGAACATGTTCAATAGCATCATCAATTATTCCTTTTATATTCTGAGATTCCTTTGATATATCTAATTCTTTTTTCTCCAATTTTGAAATACGAAGTACATTCTCAACCTGGGCGTGCATTCGTTTATTCTCCTCTTTTATCATTTGAAGGTACTTAAAAACCTTCTCTTTATCATCGATAATTTTTGGGTTTTTGATAGCATCCAAAGCTAAATTAATTGTAGCAATGGGTGTTTTAAACTCATGCGTCATATTATTAATAAAATCCGATTTTATCTCCGAGATATTTCGCTGTCTAATTAATTGATTCAACGCACTTGAATATGCAATAACAATAACCAGGGTAAAAATGATGGACAAAACCGTAATCCCAATTAAATCAGACAATAAAAACTGTTTCTTTTCAGGAAACTCAACTACTAATTTGTAAAGATTATTTCCTTCATTGTCAATAAAAATAGGAATAGAATATATTTTTTTTTTATCATACACAAAACCATCTGATTTTACTTTTGTTTCTTCTTGTTTATTAAAAACAGCAAATTCAAAAGGGGTGTTTACACCATATTCTTCTAATTCGTATTTCAATAATTTATTTAAAGTTTCTTTTGTAACCCTCTCTTCTATTGCCATTGCTGAAGCAATATCTTTAAAAAAGATTTCAAACTGAGCATTGTCTAATACTTCTAAATTTCCAGATTTCTTAATTTTAACATCTGGTGTCATATCTTGTTGAACACTAGAATTGTCAATTTTATTCGAATTATAAATCTCAGTAACTCGATTAGAACTAAAACTTTTTAACCTTACACTGTCTATTTTTTTATCAAAGAACGCAGATGAAATAGAGTAATCTTCAGAAACAACACTGTTCGAATAAACTATAGTCTTATTAGTTTTATGATTTTTATGAACATAATAAAACTCTAAAAGTTCATTCTTTTGAGGGATTTTACCCGTACTGTCTTTATATTGATTGTATTTATCGTAAAAACTATAGGCTTCTTGTTTTTCAAGTTTATCTGCAACATTGCCAATTACTTGTTTTACATGAAACTTAAATTGTTCGTCATTGTTTTTGAATGATGTAGTAAACCAATACACTTGAACCAAAATTATCCCAATTAGGGATAAACTCATCAATATTAATAATAATCTAAAAAAAATCTTATTCATCACAACAAAACTAATATTTTAACAATATAACTAAATATAAATTAACCAAAGATTAACAAAAAGATAAAAAATTATTAATTATTCAAAATTTTAAGAATATTTTCAAATTCCAATTTTGTAGATTCTAAAGTGCTATTCTCAATGTTAAAATCCGATTTTTCACTACGTTGTTCATCAGTCCACTGTCTCTCCATTCTCTTCAAAACAGCTTCTCGCCTGGTTTTATCTCTTTCTATCACTCGTTGAATTCTGGTTTCAACTGGTGCGGTAACATTTATGATTAAATCGCAATTTTTATAACTACCACTTTCAAATAGTATTGCCGACTCATAAACTATAAAGGCATCATTTTTATGATTTAGAATCCATTGATTAAAATCCTCTTTTACTGCGGGATGGATAATGGCATTGAGTAGTTTTAATTTTTCAGGATTATCAAAAACAATATCTGCTAATTTTTGTCGATTAAGGGTTTCATTTTCAAAAATAGAAATTCCAAATACTTGCTTAATATCTGAAATGATTTCTGGAGATTCCATTATTTTTCTAGCTTGATTATCAGCAATGTAAACAGGAACACCTTTTGCTTTAAAATAAGTAGCAATAGTAGTTTTTCCGCTTCCGATTCCTCCTGTCAAACCAATTATTATTGTCATATTATTTTTTGAAAAATAATTCCGGGAAAGCAACTTGAGGTTGCTGTTTCAAAATACTAATTTTAATAAACGAAAGTAAAAAACCAGTTCCGTAACCGTAAAATTGCTTCCAAACGGCTTTGACCGAGAGCAAACCGATTTTCACACTTTTATTTCGACAACTAGAAACTACAAACAATATCAGAAAATAAACAAAATACAATTGAAGTAAACCGTCAAAATTCAACAAAACTAAAACGAATGCAAAAACTAATCCTAATAAAAACAACGAAGGAAATAAATAAGTGAGTTTACTGTACTGTGGATACCAACTATTCAAAATAGGACGTGCTTTCCCGAATTTATTGACTTGTAATGAGAATTTGTCCCAATCGATTCGTCGTTTATGATACACAAAAGCAGTTGAAATAAGTCGGGTTTCAAAACCCAAATTCCATAAACGAATCGTTAAATCAGGATCTTCGCCTGGATGAATATTTCCGAAACCATTGGAAACTTCAAATGCTTTTTTTGACAATCCCATATTAAAACTTCGTGGCTGAAATTTATCTATCTTTTCTGAACCACCTCGAATTCCTCCAGTGGTAAGGAAAGAAGTCATAGCAAAATTGATTGCTTTTTGAATGTCTGAAAAACTATCCAAAGCCTTGTCTGGTCCACCAAAACAATCCACAAAATTAGTTTCTAAGGCTTTTGAAACTTCGGTTAAATAGTTGGACGGAATGATGCAATCCGAGTCAAAAATGATGAAATAATCCCCTCTTGCCATTTTCATTCCAAAATTCCTAGAATCGCCAGGCCCTGAATTTTCTTTAAAATAATACGAAATAGTGAGTTTGTCTTGATAATTTCGAACAACTTCTTCGCACTTTAAAGTAGAACCATCTTCAATAATTACAATTTCAAAATCGTCTTTAAAATCTATATTAGTCAAACTTTCCAAGAGTTCATTTACCTCTTCGGGTCTATTATAAACTGGAATGATTAAAGAAAAAAACATAATTTCAAATTAAAAAATACAACAATTAATTTTTGATAATTTCGACAAAGATACATTCTTGAATTGGCTTTAAATATTGATTGCAGCATTTATACTTTATAAAAATACAATTTTTATGACTAATTATTTTTAAAACATCAAAATTTCAGATTTGATAGACTAAAGATAATTTTATTGGGGATTAATAGTTATATATTTGTAAAAACTAAAGCTTTAAACTATGAAAAAAATCATTTTATCAGCAATCGTGCTATTGGGTCTTACAAGTGTAAATGCACAAGACATTTCAGAAAACGCAATCGGTTTACGTCTAGGAAGCAATGATGGTTTTGGAGCCGAAGTTTCTTATCAGCGAAGATTATCAGATGCTAATCGTTTAGAATTAGATTTAGGCTGGAGTAGTTCTAACAAAGTTAGCGCTTTTAAACTAGCGGGAATTTATCAATGGATTTGGAATATTGACGGAGGATTTAATTGGTATGCTGGAGTTGGTGCTGGCGTAGGCAGTTGGAGTATCGACAATTCAGTTGCTAATGATAGTGGAACATTCGTATTTGCAGCTGGCGTTGTTGG
>CAMAWK010000213.1 GCA_945861915.1 Flavobacterium psychrophilum
AGAAAAACGAATGAAACTGATATTTACATCAACCTAAACCTTGACGGAACAGGAAAAAGCAAAATCGAAACTGGCATTGCTTTTTTCGATCATATGCTGGATCAAATCGCACGTCACGGACAAATGGATTTGGAAATTGTCGTAAAAGGCGATTTGGAAGTGGACGAACACCACACGATTGAAGACACGGCAATTGCCTTGGGAGAAGTTTTTGCGAAAGCATTAGGAAATAAACTAGGAATCGAGCGTTACGGTTTTTGTTTGCCAATGGATGACTGCTTATCGCAAGTAGCGATTGATTTTGGAGGTAGAAATTGGTTGGTTTGGGAAACCGAATTCAAACGGGAGATGGTAGGCAAAATGCCCACAGAAATGTTCTATCATTTCTTCAAATCCTTTTCGGATGGAGCAAAAGCCAACATCAACATAAAAGCCGAAGGAACCAACGAACATCATAAAATTGAAGCGATTTTCAAAGCTTTCGCCAAAGCGATAAAAGTAGCCGTAAAACGAGATACTGAGAAAATGATTTTGCCAAGTACAAAAGGAATGCTATAAAGTGTGAAGCTTGGAGTTGGAAGATTGAAGTTAAATTTGCTTCTTCCAACTCCCAACTTCTGACTTTCAACTTAAAAATATGAAAATAGTAATCATAAATTACGGAGCAGGAAATATTCAAAGCATTTTGTTTGCCATCGAAAGATTGGGATACAAAGCGGTTTTGAGTAATAATTGGGATGAAATAAAAGCAGCGGATAAAGTTATTTTTCCAGGTGTTGGTGAAGCAAGTTATGCAATGAAAATGCTTAAGGAAAGTGGCTTAGATTCTTTAATTCCTACTTTGAAACAACCCGTTTTGGGGATTTGTTTGGGAATGCAGTTGATGTGTAATTCTTCGGAAGAAGGCGACACCAAAGGATTGGGAATTTTTGATGTAGATGTGGTTAAATTCAGTCCAAAAGTAAAAGTACCCCAAATGGGCTGGAATACTATTTACAATCTAAAATCGGATTTATTCAAAGGAATTGCCGAAAACGAATACATGTATTTGGTTCACAGTTTTTATGCTCCAATTTGTACTGAGACCATTGCTACAACGAATTACGAGTTGGAATATTCATCGGCTTTGGAAAATGATAATTTCTACGGAACCCAATTTCACCCTGAAAAAAGTGGTGATGTTGGAGAGCAGATTTTAAACAACTTTTTAAACATTAAACTTTAAACAAATTATGCGAATTATTCCCGCAATAGACATCATCGAAGGAAAATGTGTTCGCTTATCCAAAGGCGATTACAACACCAAAATCATATACAATGAAAATCCGCTAGAAGTGGCGAAATCATTCGAAGCACACGGAATCGAATATTTACATTTGGTAGATTTGGATGGAGCAAAATCCAGCAAAATTGTTAATTACAAAATATTGGAACAAATTGCTTCGCAAACTAAATTAAAAATTGATTTTGGTGGTGGCTTAAAAGCTGATTCTGATTTGAAAATTGCTTTTGAATCTGGTGCAAACCAAATTACTGGTGGAAGTATTGCCGTTAAAAACAGACCGATTTTCCAAAAATGGATTGCAGAATATGGTTCGGATAAAATCATTTTGGGAGCAGATGCCAATAACGAAAAAGTAGCCGTATCAGGTTGGTTAGAAGATTCGGATGAAGATTTGGTTCCTTTTATTAAAGAGTATCAAAACAAAGGAATTCAGTACGTAATTTGCACCGATATTGCCAAAGACGGAATGCTCGAAGGACCTAGTTTTGATTTGTACGCCAAGATTTTATCAGAAGCTAACAGAATAAAATTAATTGCTTCCGGAGGAATTTCTACCTTTGATGAATTGCCAAAATTGGCTGAATTGGGTTGTGAAGGAACTATAATTGGGAAAGCGATTTATGAAGGTAGAATTTCGTTAAAACAATTGGAACAATATATAATATCATTGTAGAGACGTTGCAATGCAACGTCTCTACAGCGAAATAAAATAATTATAAATGCTAACAAAACGAATAATCCCTTGCCTTGACATCAAAAATGGAAGAACCGTAAAAGGTGTTAATTTTGTAGATTTGCGAGATGCTGGAGATCCTGTGGAACTGGCAAAAATCTATTCGGATGAAGGTGCTGATGAATTGGTGTTTTTAGATATTTCGGCAACCGAAGAACGACGAAGTACTTTGCTCGATTTAGTTCGTAAAGTGGCAGCAACTATCAATATTCCGTTTACTGTTGGTGGTGGAATTTCGACAGTGGAAGATGTGGAAGCCTTATTACAAAACGGAGCAGATAAAGTATCGATTAATTCATCGGCAGTCAAGAATCCTCAATTAATTACTGATTTGGCTCAAAAATTTGGAAGTCAATGTGTGGTAGTGGCGATTGATGCCAAGCAAATTGATGGCGAATGGATAGTGCATTTGGTAGGAGGAAAAGTACCGACAGAAATTAGACTATTCGATTGGGCAAAGGAAGTGGAACAACGTGGAGCAGGAGAAATATTATTTACCTCAATGAATCACGATGGAACCAAAAACGGTTTTGCTAACGAAGCTTTAGCAACATTATCTGAAATAGTAAATATTCCGATAATTGCCTCTGGTGGCGCAGGAAATATGCAGCATTTTGTAGATACTTTTGTCTTGGGAAAAGCAGATGCAGCTTTGGCTGCGAGCGTTTTTCATTTCAAGGAAATCGAGATTAAAACGTTGAAAAAAGAATTAAAAAAAAACAAAATAGAAGTAAGAAGCGTGAAGTAGGAAGCGTGAAGCAGGAAGAAAATAATCATAATAAAAATTTCATCTTGTGTCTTCAAACTTCCATCTCCCATCTTCCAACCAAAAAATATAAAATATGAACATAGATTTCTCAAAACTGGCTCACGGATTAATTCCAGCAATTATTCAAGATAGCGAAACTAAAAATGTTTTGATGCTCGGTTATATGAATGCTGAGTCGTATCAAAAAACATTGGACATCCAAAAAGTAACTTTTTACAGTCGTTCCAAACAACGACTTTGGACAAAAGGCGAGGAGAGTGGTAACTTTCTGCACGTGGTTTCCATCAAAAATGATTGTGATGAAGACAGTCTTTTAATACAAGTAAAACCCGAAGGGCCGACTTGTCATACAGGTTCAGATACTTGTTGGCAAGAGTCTAACGTTCAAGAGTATGGATTTATTTCAACTTTGGAAAAAACAATCAAAATCCGTAGAGAAAATGCGGATTCAGAAAAGAGTTATGTAGCTTCTTTATTCGAAAAAGGAATTAATAAAATAGCTCAAAAAGTAGGAGAGGAAGCGGTAGAAGTGGTTATTGAAGCTAAAGATAATAATGATGATTTATTTTTGGACGAAAGTGCCGATTTACTTTTTCATTATCTAATATTATTACAAGCCAAAGGGTTTGGGTTAGAAGATGTGGTAAATGTTTTGAGAGCACGTCAGAAGTAATTTTTTGTGTTAAAAATGACAAAAATGAACCACTATTAAATGAGATTTGACCTTATTAGCCTTTTATTTTTAGTCTCAAACTCTTATTTTTACATTTTTACAATACATACCAAAATAGATAATGCAGGTTACATACAAAGAAAACAAAACTATTTCTCGGGAAGAGATTGAAAATAACAATACAAAAGGTTTTAAAATTGTTTTGCAAACGGACGAGGATGATGCGCGTCCGATTTATATTTCTGGGAATTTCAATAATTGGAGAACACAAGACAAAGATTTTATGATGCATAAAATCAAGGATAATTTATATCATTTTCAATTTAGAAACGAT
>CAMAWK010000214.1 GCA_945861915.1 Flavobacterium psychrophilum
CCGTGGAAAACAAAATCAACTGGATTGTGACCTGTATTAAATTTTTGCTGAACATAATCTTGAGAATTTTTCAAGATTTTTGGAGTCAATTTTACATTTCCTGGTTTGTACACTCCGTGTACATTTCCAAAAGCCGCAGCAATGGTAAAACGAGGACTTACTTTTAATAATTCTTCGTAAGCATAGGCTACTTCCTCGGGTTGCGTGTATAATTTTGAGCTATCTACATCAGAGTTGTCAACGCCATCTTCCTCACCACCTGTAATTCCCAATTCGATTTCTAATGTCATTCCCATTTTGCTCATTCTAGCCAAGTATTCTTTGCATATTTCTATGTTTTCCTCGATAGGCTCTTCAGATAAATCAATCATGTGAGAGCTATACAATGGTTTTCCAGTAGCTGCAAAATGCTCTTCTGAAGCATCTAACAAACCGTCAATCCAAGGTAATAATTTTTTAGCACAGTGATCGGTATGCAAAATAACAGTTGCTCCGTAAGCTTCTGCCAAAGTATGAATGTGTTTTGCACCTGCAATTCCACCAGCAATAGCTGCTTTTTCTCCTGCATTCGAAAGTCCTTTTCCTGCATTAAATTGTGCTCCTCCGTTTGAAAATTGAATGATAACGGGAGCGTTTAATTTTGCTGCTGTTTCAAGAACACCATTTATAGTATCCGAACCAATTACATTTACCGCTGGTAAAGCAAACCCTTTTTCTTTTGCATAGTTAAAAATTTCTTGAACTTGGTCTCCTGTAGCGACTCCTGCTTTGATATTATGTGCCATAATAATTTTTAGATTAAATTTAAAGTTGACAAAATTAAGAATTAAATCTCATTAGAAAGGATAATTTATTCCAAAATTTAAAACCGACTGGCTAAAATTCAATTCTTTAAACCATCTATTCCCTATTTCTTTGGCTGGATTGTAAGTTTTAAATCCAAAATCAAATCGAACTACAAAAAAACTTAAATCATAACGGAAACCCATTCCTGTTCCCAAAGCAATTTCTTTTAAATCGCTCAAACTGTCGAATGTAGATTTTTCCTCGACCACGTTATCTAAGACGTTCCAAATATTGCCCGCATCGGCAAACAAAGCGCCTTTTAATGAACCTAAAATTTTAAATCTAAATTCACTACTAAAAGCTATTTTCATGTTGGCTTCGTTAAAATCGTTTACCGCACCACTACTTCCTGGCCCTAAACTGTAGGGCTGCCAAGCTCTATTATCATTGGAACCTCCAGAAAAATAACTTCGAGAAAAAGGAATATTGTTTGAATTACCAAAAGGAATCGCTAATCCAAAAAAGGATCTGAAGGCTAAAATATTCTCCTTAGATAAATCCCAATGTTTGATGAAATCAAATTCTGTTTTTAAGTATTCTGAATATTCTACATTAAAAATTTTATAGTTTCCGTTTGCGTTTTTGGGCAAATTAGATGCATTTGCCAAAGAAGTTAGCAATGAACCCGCCGATTCTATTTTTGCCTTAAACTGATAAAAAGAATTGTCCTGCAAATTGATTTTGGTCGTTTTCGAAAACGTATAGTTTGTAGAAAGAATAAAATCGTTTTCCGTTAATCGGTTTTTTCGTTCGTTATTACTTTTTACGGTTCTATAATCTGGATTATCGGATGTTAAGGCTGTTTGATTAGACAAAACAGCATTTGTAAATCCAGAAGTTCCACTTTCAATAATTAAGTTTCCATTATTAACAAAATCGGAGTTGGTATTGTAAATTTTGGCAATAGCATTCAAAGCATCATAGGACGAAGTATAGACATTGAAATAATTTTGAGGATTCAAATTTCGAACAAATTGAATGTTTAAAAGATCCAGCGAAGCAGTGTAATTTTTCTTGGGAGTCCAATTATAGGAAATGGAACTTGTAACATTTTCTTTATCCAATCCAATATTTCTTTGAACTGACAAACCAACAGCCACAAGTGTAGAAGGAATCATACTTTTAGAAATTACTTTTTCGGTTCCAAAAGGCATAAGAATTCTAGGGAAATTTAGTTTTAAATCGACTCCATATTCTGAAACATTGAAAAAATTATTATTCGGATTGGCTAAATCTTTTGAAGATCCTATATTTCCTCTTCCTGAAATTTCAAACGTTTCTGCGCTATTAAACACGTTTCTAATCGTCAATGAAGCCAATCCCCCGATTCCAATATCTTGAATATTAGAATGTGTAAAATCAAAAGAACTTCCAAAAGAATATTTTTTTCGAGGAGTCAGATATATTTTTGCGATTAAGGATTGAGCAGTTGAATCTCTTGTGTCAGCAACGTACTGAATGGCAGGATAATTAAAGATTTTTAAATTACTTAAATACCGAGAAGTAAGAACGGTTTTGTCATCAGAAAAAAGACTTCCTTTGGTGATGAAAATAGCGTCGGCTATGGCTTTTGACTTATATTTTAATTTCGAACGACTGTATAAATTAAAATTTTTATAGCTAGCACTATCTTTAATTTCATTCGATGAATTGGGAGAATAATCGGTATAAATAGCCACATCGCTAATTTTATACATCTTAAAAGGAGCTGTTTTTGTAGAATCGTTTTCTTGATACGAAAAATCAGCAATAGTCAAATTTACATTGGCTTTGTTCGAATTGTTTATGGTGTCAATGTCAAAAGTGACATAATTGGGCTGAAAATAATACACACCATTGTTTCTAAAATAGTCGGAAATTCTATTTTTTTCTTCATTAAAAAGAGCCGTTTTGTATTGCTTTCCTGGTTTTAATAGAGAAAGAGATAATTTTGATTTGAACATCGAATCTAAGACTCTTGTTTGAATAGTTGTTTTCAACGAATCAATAAAATAGGGTTTCCCAGTAGTTACAGCGTATTTAATTTGCGCCTTTTTAGGGCTAATTGTATCTATTGAATAAGTTGTTTTGGTATTAAAATAGCCTTCGTTAAAATAATAATATTGCAATCGGAGCGCCGATTTTTTTGTTTTTAATGTGTCAATAATAACGGGTGCTTCTCCTGTTTTTTTTAAGAAATCGTGAATTCCGTGATACCAAAAAGATTGCCCCAATCGATCTACTTGTTTCGCTGACAACCATTTTGATTTTCGTTTGTATTTTTCTAAATCAGCAGTAAATTTTGCTTGATACGTAGAATCAGGATTGGGATTGGCGATGTTAAATAAATTCAATCGCAAATTATAGCCGAGAATTTTACTATTGGGTTTTTGATACAGTTGATTGACAATATCTTCCTCTTTGGTAAACTTACCGTTTATACTAATTTTATTATAAGTAAGAAGGTGTTTTCCATCAGAAACTCTTTTCACAGTATTACATGCCGCGATTATAGTTGCAATTAGAATAAATGCTGTTATTTTTGTGAAAATCTTTTTCAAGTGCTCAAAACATATTTAATTCAAAAGTACATTATTTTATGCTTAGTAAAAACCAATTAAAGGGTATAACGAGTTTGCAGCAAAAAAAATATCGATTGAGCCATCAATTGTTTTTTGCCGAAGGGATAAAAGTAATTCAAGAGTTATTGACATCCAATTTTGAATTAGATCACTTGTACACTACCAAAATGGATTTTCCTGAAGTTCCAAACGATAAAAAATCAGTAATTTCAGAAACCGATTTAAATAAAATAAGTGCTTTAGCCACTGCAAATACTTGTTTGGCCGTTTTTAAAATTCCAAAAGACAGAACAATCGAAGAGTCTGGAATTATTCTCGCCCTTGATGCTGTTCGCGATCCTGGCAATTTAGG
>CAMAWK010000215.1 GCA_945861915.1 Flavobacterium psychrophilum
ACTGGAAGTCCAAGATTGGCTATTGTGTTTTTGGCGTTGTTTTTTATTTTGGCAGTTATTTTATTGAGTAGAATTCCCAAAACAAAAGTTTTAAATACCTAAAAATCATTATATTTGGAAAAAATTATTAGGATGAAATCATTACAATTTATTGCCGCATTTTTTTGATATTTACTTCGGTTTTAATCACCTCATGTGAAACAGAACCTCTTGACAGCGACTTACTAGCTCAACTTGAAAATGGAGGAGGAACAGATGGTGGTGATGGTGGAACTGGTGGTGGATCAGGAGGTGGCGGCACAGGTGGTGGTGGAACTTCTACTGGCGATTTTAAAGTTGATTTTGATGGAAAAACTATGGTTGCAAGTTCTGTTCAAGCAATTGTAAATGATGATTATATTTCAATAACAGGTATTAAGACTTCTACAGGTGAGATTATGCAAATTACCCTATCTTCACCTAATACTAAAGTTGGTACTTATACTTTAAAAAATACAATAGGTGGAACTTTTGCGTTAGCTTATATTCCTAAGAATGGTTCTGAACCACTTTTAGCAGTTCCTGAGGAAGATGTTGATTTCCCAGAGTATAAGGACACTGCCACCTTAACTATTACAAAGTTAGATAAGGTTAGTGGAAAGATATCAGGTACTTTTCAATTTACGGGTTTTAAATTTGTTGATTTGTCCGGTACAGAAATTTTAACCAAGAAATTCACAAATGGTTCATTCTCCGATGTTTCTTTCAAAAATGATATTCCTGTTGTAGAAACAAAAAACACTTTTAAAGTTAAAATGGACGGAGTAAGTTTTGTGCCAACTTTTATTAATGGTATAAGTATACAAGGAAAAATAAGTATTGTAGCTAGGAAAGGGTCAATTGAAAACGTTGGATTTACATTTGCAAGTTCTATTACACCGGGAACCTATGAATTGTCTCTTTTTGGTGATGCTACAGGGGTCTATAATAGAAGTAATAATCCCGATGGGAGTGGGATATTTGCAATAGACAATGGCACATTAGTAATTACTAGTCATGATAAAACTAAGAAAATAATAGTTGGAACTTTTAATTTTGTTGCTGAATCTTTTTTTTCACCCGAAAAAGTAAATTTCACCGAAGGTTCTTTTACCATTTATTACTAAATTTTTAATTGTAAATTTATAAATCCGCTTTATCAAGCGGATTTTTTTTGGCATAATGATTGTCTTTTTTAAAATATAAACGAATAAAGAGTGTCTTACATCGATTTTATTTAAATGTATGTAATTTACAGCTTAAATTTGGTTTATAGATTTCTGATTTAATGACAAAAAGACTTATAATAGCAAATGCCAAACCATAAAATACTTACTCTTGACAATCTGTCACTTCAAGAATTTGACTCCGAAACCGATTTAATTCCCTTATTGACTCCCGAAGACGAGGAGGAAATGAACAATGAAGAGTTACCCAAAACATTAGCTCTTTTGCCTTTGCGAAACATGGTTTTGTTTCCCGGCGTAGTAATTCCAATTACCGCTGGACGCGATAAATCCATAAAATTAATTAACGATGCTTATGCTGCCGGAAAAATCATAGGAGTAGTAGCTCAAACCAACGAAGAAATTGAAGATCCGTCTAAAAATGACATTTATAAAATAGGAACCGTTGCCAGAATTCTTCGTGTTTTAAAAATGCCTGACGGAAATGTTACGGTTATTCTTCAAGGTAAAAAAAGGTTTCAAATTGATACTATCATTTCTGAAACACCCTATATCACTGCCAATATCAAAGAGGTTGTTGAAAAAAGACCTGGAAAACACGATACCGAATTTTTAGCAATTCACGATTCTATCAAAGATTTAGCGATACAAATTATTAACGAAAGTCCCAACATTCCTAGCGAAGCTACATTTGCTATCAAAAATATTGAAAGTCAATCGTTTTTAATCAATTTTGTGACTTCCAATATGACTTTATCAGTCAAAGAAAAACAAGATTTATTATCGATAAATGCCTTAAAAGAGCGTGCACTCGAAACGCTCCGATATATGAACATTGAGTTGCAAAAATTGGAATTGAAAAACAATATTCAATCGAAGGTTCGTTTTGATTTAGACCAACAGCAACGCGAATACTTTTTGCATCAACAAATGAAAACCATTCAAGAGGAATTGGGTGGAGCCTCTCAGGAGGAAGAATTAGATGAAATGAGTGTAAAGGCCAAGTCTAAAAAATGGGACGAGAAAACGCAAAAGCATTTCGAAAAGGAATTGTCTAAAATGCGAAGAATGAATCCACAAGCTCCTGATTTTGGTATTCAAAGAAATTATTTAGAGTTGTTTTTAGATTTGCCTTGGAACGAATACTCTAAAGATAATTTTGATTTAAAACGAGCTCAAAAAATTCTCGACAGAGATCATTTCGGACTCGAAGAAGTTAAAAAAAGGATGATTGAACATTTGGCTGTTTTGAAATTACGAAATGATATGAAATCGCCAATAATCTGTTTGACAGGACCTCCGGGTGTTGGAAAAACATCGATTGGGAAATCGGTTGCCGAAGCCTTAGGTCGAGAATATGTGAGAATTTCTTTGGGAGGTTTGCGTGACGAAGCTGAAATTAGAGGACATAGAAAAACATATATTGGAGCATTACCGGGAAGAATAATTCAAAGTTTGAAAAAAGCAGGAACATCTAATCCGGTTTTTGTTTTAGACGAAATAGATAAATTATCGAACAGTCATCAAGGCGATCCTTCCTCGGCTTTATTAGAAGTTTTAGACCCAGAACAAAACAATTCTTTTTATGATAATTTCCTCGAAATGGGTTATGATTTATCGAAAGTGATGTTTATTGCCACTTCTAATAACATGGCGGAAATTCAACCTGCTTTGCGCGATCGAATGGAAGTGATTAAAATGTCTGGTTATACTATTGAAGAAAAAGTAGAAATTGCAAAACAACATTTATTTACGCGTCAATTAAAGGAACATGGCTTGACTATCAAAGATTTGTCTATTGGTAAAAAGCAATTAGAAAAAATCGTCGAAGGCTACACACGTGAATCTGGAGTTCGTGGACTAGAGGTAAAAATTGCACAAGTCATTCGTAATGCCGCCAAATCCATTGCAATGGAAGAGGAGTATAATAAAAAAGTAACTGACGAAGATATTGTAAAAGTATTAGGTGTTCCGAGATTAGAAAGAGATAAATACGAAAGTAACGATGTGGCTGGTGTGGTAACTGGACTAGCATGGACGAGTGTAGGAGGTGATATTTTGTTTATTGAATCCTTGGTTTCACCTGGAAAAGGCACCATGACGATTACTGGAAATTTAGGGACAGTAATGAAAGAGTCAGCAACGATTGCTTTAGAATATATCAAAGCAAATACCGAATTTTTAGGGTTAAATTCAGATATACTTTCTAAATACAATATCCACTTGCACGTGCCAGAAGGCGCCACACCCAAAGACGGACCTAGTGCAGGAATTGCGATGTTGACTTCTTTGGTTTCTGTGTTAACGCAAAAAAAAGTCAAAAAAGGAATTGCTATGACTGGTGAAATCACGTTGCGAGGAAAAGTGCTTCCTGTTGGTGGAATAAAAGAGAAAATTTTAGCAGCAAAAAGAGCCAACATCAAGGAAATTATTTTGTGTCATGAAAACAAAAGAGATATTGACGAGATAAAACCTGAATATTTAAACGGGCTAACTTTTCATTATGTAAAAGAAATGAGTGATGTTTTAGCTATTGCTGT
>CAMAWK010000216.1 GCA_945861915.1 Flavobacterium psychrophilum
AGATATTTACGTTTGCAAGGAAAAGATGTTTTGTTTGTATGCGGCAGCGACGAACACGGCGTAGCGATTTCGATGAAAGCCAAAAAAGAAGGCGTTACTCCTCAGGAAGTTATCGATAAATATGATGGAATTATCCGAAAATCATTCTCCGATTTTGGAATTTCGTTTGATAATTATTCCAGAACTTCGGCTAAAATTCATCACGAAACGGCTTCGGAATTTTTTAAAATATTGTATGATAAAGGCGATTTTATCGAGGAAGTAACCGAGCAATTGTATGATGCAAAAGCAGATCAATTTTTGGCAGACCGATTCGTAGTGGGAACTTGCCCGAAATGCGGTAATGAAGAAGCCTATGGTGACCAATGCGAAAAATGCGGTTCGACTCTAAACGCTACCGATTTGATAAATCCAAAATCGACTGTTACGGGAGAAAAGCCTATTTTGAAATCGACCAAACACTGGTTTTTGCCTTTGGATCGTTATGAAGATTTCTTGAAAGAATGGATTCTCGTTGGACATAAAAATGACTGGAAACCCAATGTTTACGGGCAAGTAAAATCCTGGATTGATGGCGGACTAGAACCTCGAGCTGTAACTCGTGACCTTGATTGGGGGATTGATGTTCCTGTTGAAGGTGCCGAAGGAAAAAAATTATACGTTTGGTTTGACGCCCCAATTGGCTATATATCTTCTACCAAAGAATGGGCTGCGAGAGAAGGAAAAGACTGGGAACCTTATTGGAAAGATCAAAGTACAAAACTGGTACACTTTATTGGGAAAGACAATATTGTTTTTCATTGCATTATTTTCCCAGCCATGTTGAAAGCAGAAGGAAGTTATATTTTGCCAGAAAATGTTCCTGCCAATGAGTTTTTAAATTTAGAAGGAAATAAACTCTCTACTTCTAAAAACTGGGCAGTTTGGTTGCACGAATATTTAGAAGAATTTCCCAATCAGCAAGATGTTTTACGGTATGCTTTGACCTCGAATGCACCCGAAACGAAGGATAATGATTTTACTTGGAAAGATTTTCAGGCAAGAAATAATAATGAACTAGCAGCTATTTTTGGAAATTTCATTAATCGTGTGGTGGTTTTGACCCATAAATATTACGATGGTGTTGTTCCAACACCGAACCAATTTTCAGAAGTGGATGTAGCTACTTTAACAGAATTAAAATCCTATCCTGCAATCATTTCGAGTTCTTTGGAACGCTACCGTTTTCGTGAGGCTTTGGGCGAAATGATGAATGTGGCACGATTGGGAAATAAATATTTGGCTGACGAAGAGCCTTGGAAAATGGTAAAAACTGATCCAGCTCGTGTACAAACCCAAATGTATGTGGCTTTGCAAATTGCGGCAGCATTGCAGGTTTTGTGTGAACCATTTTTGCCTTTTACGTCTGCGAAATTGGTAGAGACGTTGCAATGCAACGTCTATACTTGGAATGATGTATCAACAAATTCGGATTTATTAGCCGCAGGACACCAAATTGGCAAAGGCGAAATATTATTTGCACAAATAGACGATGACCAAATTCAAAAACAAATAGACAAATTGGAAGCAACAAAAAAATCAAATGAATTAGATTCGTTCGAAGCAATACCGCAAAAAGAATTAATTCAGTTTGATGATTTTGCCAAAATGGATATCCGAGTGGGAACGATTCTCGAAGCCGAAAAAATGCCAAAAGCCAACAAATTGTTGATTTTGAAAGTCGATACAGGAATTGATGTCCGCACAATTGTTTCTGGAATTGCCGAGAGTTTTAAGCCCGAAGATATTATTGGAAAAAGAGTAACTGTTTTAGTGAATTTGGCCCCAAGAAACCTTCGTGGCGTGGAAAGTCAGGGAATGATTTTAATGACCAATAACGCCGAAGGAAAACTGGTTTTCGTAAACCCTGATGGGGATGGTGTTGTGAATGGAGAGACAATAAATTAATAATCCTTAATTTACAATATTACTGATTAAAAAGAATATTTATACCAAAATTTAAAACTATGAAAAATTATTTATTTGTTATTTGTTGTCTAATTTTTACTTCAAATCATGCCCAAGATAATTCACACGAAATTAAATTAAGTTTACCCATCAAATCTATTACTAATCAAATTATTGATGAAGAAAACAAACAGATAATATTATTAACAACGACCAAAGAATCTTTAAGATTCGATAAATTAGATAGTGATCTTAAAAGAATAGATTCTTTAAAAATAGAGAAACCAATCAAAGAATTTATTTTAGTTTCCAGTCAGCTATTAAGTAAAAATAATTTAAACTTATTTTGGTTAGCAAATAATAATGAAAAGCTATTGTATAAATCATTTAACTTTGATACAAAACAGTTTAAAAAAAATGAATTTGATTTAGTTTTTTAAAATGAATTTATTGTGCAAAATTTTTCAACCAACAAGAAATTTTACATTCTAAGTCTTGAAAATAACTCAAGTACTTTAAAGTTTCATATTTTTTCAGATACTGGTAAGTACGAAATTAAAAAAGTAGATTTATCTACATTTAATTTTTTTGGAAAAAAAGAGCAAGAAGAAAATTTTTATGAAATTTTAACAGGCTCAACGTTTGAAGCATTTCTTGATTTAACAACTATAACTCAATCTACAATACCTACATTAATATCAGGAAAGAGGAAATTATACATAAATGAAAAAAGCATTACTTTTTCATTTGATATTAATCCAAATTTAACGCAACTTTTCAATGTAAACCTTGACGATTTTTCGTGCACAGAAGAACAATTAATTCAGCCTGATTTTGGGGATTCTGAATTTCAAATCTCAAAATCAAACTCATATTTGATTAACAATAAACTTTTTCAAATTAAAAGTACATCCGACAGATTGGTTTTAAATATTATCGACTCAGATAGAACTATATCGAGAAAGTTTGAGAGTATACCTGAAAATGTGTTTGCTTTCAATAATTCCGAAATGATTCAAGAACAAATGGGTACAAATAAATTGACGGTTTTTGATAAAACGAAACAATTTATAAGAAAGACTAATAACTATAATCCAACTATTAGTGTTTTTACTAAAGGTGAAAGTTATTTAGTAACAATAGGTAGTCGAATGTATATTGATACAGGAGCATCATCTGTAGGTCCTATGTATGGTGCAGTTGGTGCTTTATTGTCTGCTGCAATGAGCAAAAAATCCAATTTTTATAACCCAAATCCTTATAAAAACTTTTTAGTGTTTTATACTCATTGTTTATTTGATAAAAACCTCAATCACATTGAAGATAAAGTGCAAAAAACTGCTTTTGATGTGGCTAGAAAGTATGCTGATAATCTAATAAATCAAACTAATACAACTTTTTTTAAGTTTAATTCTAAAATATATGTGGGCTCTTTCGATTCACAGTTAAAAAAATATATATTTAAAGGATTTACTGATTAATAATATTAATTAATAGGAATAAAAATTATTTTAACTACAGTCAAGTCATTATTGATGACCAATAACGCCGATGGAAAACTGGTTTTTGTGAATCCTGAAACTTCGACTTCGCTAAGTACAAGTTCTGATTCTGTGTTAAATGGGGATACAATTTCCTAATAAAAATTAAAAAAACACTCGAACAAAAGGCATAAACGCTTCGCCATAAATGTTGTTGTTTTCCTTGTGCAAAACATTATAACGTGCGCCAAATGTAACGTTCCCGTTTCTGAAACCAGCGCCAAGAAATAATCCTGTGT
>CAMAWK010000217.1 GCA_945861915.1 Flavobacterium psychrophilum
GTTGAAACACTCCGCAATTACAAAATAGAAATTGCCCAGATTAAAGCAACAGTTGGGCCATCTGTAACTTTATATGAAATTGTGCCTGAGGCTGGAATACGTATTTCTAAAATTAAGAGTTTAGAAGACGATATAGCTTTATCGCTTGCGGCATTAGGAATTCGAATCATCGCTCCAATTCCAGGAAAAGGAACTATTGGTATTGAAGTTCCTAATAAAAATCCAACTATGGTTTCTATGAAAAGTGTGATTGGTTCACACAAATTTCAAGAAGCCGAGATGGAATTACCTATTGCATTAGGTAAAACCATTTCTAACGAAACTTTTGTAGTTGATTTGGCTAAAATGCCCCATTTATTGATGGCTGGAGCTACAGGACAAGGAAAATCGGTGGGATTAAATGCGGTAATTACATCCTTACTTTACAAAAAACATCCCGCCGAGATAAAATTTGTAATGGTTGACCCTAAAAAAGTAGAGTTAACTCTTTTCAATAAAATTGAAAGACATTATCTGGCAATGTTACCCGATTCTGATGATGCAATTATTACAGATAATGCCAAAGTAGTCAATACATTGAATTCGCTTTGTGTTGAAATGGACAATCGGTATAATCTGCTCAAAGATGCTATGGTTCGTAACATCAAGGAATATAACGATAAATTTAAATCTCGAAAATTAAATCCCGAAAACGGACATCGATTTTTGCCCTATATTATCTTAGTTGTTGATGAGTTTGCCGATTTGATTATGACAGCCGGTAAAGAAGTAGAAATTCCTATTGCACGATTAGCACAACTCGCAAGAGCCATTGGTATTCATTTGATAATTGCTACCCAAAGACCATCGGTAAACGTAATTACGGGTTTAATCAAAGCCAATTTTCCTGCTAGAATAGCATTTAGAGTATCTTCAAAAATTGATTCAAGAACCATTTTGGATAGTCAAGGGGCAGATCAACTTATAGGTCGTGGAGATTTGTTATATTCTAATGGTAACGATGTAGTTCGAGTGCAATGTGCATTTGTGGATACTCCAGAAGTAGATAGAATTGTAGATTTTATTGGTTCTCAAAAAGCATATGCAACTGCTTATTTATTGCCTGAATTTATAGGGGAGGAAACTGGCATTAATCTTGATATGGATATTTCCGAAAGAGATACTTTGTTTAGAGAAGCTGCCGAGATTATTGTTAATGCACAACAAGGTTCAGCGTCATTATTACAAAGAAAATTGAAACTAGGTTATAACAGAGCTGGACGATTAATTGATCAATTGGAAGCTGCAGGAATTGTAGGTCCTTTCGAAGGCAGTAAAGCACGCTCCGTAAATATCCTTGATATAAATTCTCTAGATCAATTTTTCAGTAATGAACAAATGGATTAATCTCCTTTTTTCAAATTCATATCAAAAAACACATTTTAAATGATACTACACAATCAAAAAATAAGCAAATTCTGTTTTGTACTTTTTTCAATAGTTTATTTTCTAAGTTTCACCATTCAGGCTCAAGATAAAAAAGCAAAAGATTTATTAAACGAAGTAACCGCAAAGGTTAAAAACTATGACAATATTGTGATTGATTTTAAATACTCGTTGAATAATGCCAAAGAAAACATCAATCAAGATAGCAAGGGAAATGTAACGATGAAAGGCAATCAGTATGTTTTGAATTTTATGGGCGTAACCAAAATATTTGATGGTAAAAAAAGCTATACAATTGTTCCTGAAGATGAAGAAATTTCTATTTCAACTGTAAACGAAAAAGACAACGACGCTATTACGCCTTCAAAAATGTTGAGTTTTTTTAATTCTGGATATAAATGCACCATGGATATTTTACAAAATATAAAAGGGCGAAAAATTCAGTATATCAAATTAATTCCTTTGAATGTAAAAGACAAACGAAAAGAAATATTGTTGGGTATCGATATTCAGACCAAACATATTTATAACGTAATTGAAACGGGCAAAAATGGTACAAAAACTACTTTGACTGTCAATTCTTTTAAAACCAATCAACCTTTGTCAAAAAATCAATTTACCTTTGCTGAAAGTAAATACCCAAATTACTACATCAATAAATTAGATTAATTCTAGGTGAAAATTCTCGATAAATACTTATTGAAAGCATACCTCACTACATTTACAATGGTATTTGTAATTTTGTTTTTTATATTTATTTTACAAACAGTTTGGTTATTTATTGCCGAATTAGCGGGTAAAGATTTGGATATTTGGATGGTTATAAAATTCTTATTATTTGCCACTCCTCGAATAATTCCTTTAGTGCTGCCACTGGCAGTTTTACTTTCTTCCATTATGACTTTTGGAAATTTAGCCGAAAGTTATGAGTTTTCGGCGATGAAATCAGCTGGAATTTCACTTCAAAGAGCTTTGAAAACGCTTACCGTTTTTATTTTTTTTTTAAGTATAGTCGCTTTTATTTTTGCTAATAATGTGATTCCGTATGCTGAATATAAATTTATAAATTTCAGAAAAAGCATTGCACAATCAAAACCAGCATTAGCTATTGCCGAGGGACAATTTAG
Organism: Flavobacterium psychrophilum; assembly: GCA_945861915.1. GTDB lineage: Bacteria > Bacteroidota > Bacteroidia > Flavobacteriales > Flavobacteriaceae > Flavobacterium > Flavobacterium psychrophilum_E. The sequence continues at coordinate 2,553 of CAMAWK010000217.1, forward strand.
TGATGTAGGTTCTTATACAATTAAGGTAAATAAAAAATCTGGTCAAAACGGAAATACACTTTCTGGAATTACCATTCATAAAAAATCAATATTTGATGATGGAAATAAAACCGTAATCAAAGCACATGATGGGGAATTAGTTAGTAATAAAGAATCTAGTACACTAAAATTAGTATTAAATAATGGGTATTATTATGAAGATATTAAGCCTAAAAAGTATGAGGATAGAGATAAAATACCATTTGCTAAGAGTTCGTTCAAAAAGTATGTGATAAATATCGATTTATCTAAGTTGAACAATACTAGTAATACCGATGAAAAAATCACTAATACACACGGAATGCTTAATGTGAGTGAGTTGAATTACACATTAGACTCTTTGCATAAAAACATCAATACCGACATTTTAAATTATAGCGAAAACAGTACTCGTGCTTTTACTGTTCTCGAAGATTTTTCTAACAAAAAAATAAATAATTCAAAGCCAATTCCAAAAGATTTATTGTCTCTTTATTCTAACGAAAAAAAATTAGAAATTTTGAATATGGCTTCGAGTAATATGGTTAGCAAAGGTTTTTCTATTGAATCAACAAAATCAGAATTTGAATTCAAACAGAAAAATATCAATAACCACTTTTTGGCGTTATACGAAAAATTCATCATCGCTTTTGCTTGCTTTCTGATGTTTTTTATTGGAGCACCTTTGGGAGCAATTATAAAAAAAGGAGGAATCGGTTTACCGATAGTATTTGCGGTATTGATTTTTATTACTTTTCATTTTATAAATACCTTCGGAAAAAGAATTTCACAACAAGACGGACTTTCTCCATTTTTAGGCGCTTGGATGTCTTCAATTGTTTTGACACCTTTGGCAGTTTTATTGACTTATAGAGCTACTAACGATATTGGTTTGATAAATATGGACGCTGTTTTGGCTCCCGTACAAAAGTTTTTTATGTCTATAACAACTAAAAAGCAGCCAATACAAACAATAATTGATTTAGAAGATAAGAACTCAAAAGAAATAGAATTGAAAAAATTAAACGGATATACTGATGAGGTTTTATCCCAAACAATACAAAAAAGCAATCAAAACTTGGCAGCTTATTACAAATATGCAAAAATTGCTTTAGTTTTGAATTT
>CAMAWK010000218.1 GCA_945861915.1 Flavobacterium psychrophilum
TAAGCATAATAAGGATTCAAAGCTTTTAGTACTTCGGGATGTTGCACGATTTGTACAATTCCCAATGTGCCTAGCATGACAAACCAAATAAGCATCATGGGCGAGAAAAAACGCCCAACTAATTTAGTCCCAAATTGCTGAATTGTGAATAATAAAAATAGAATTCCGATAACAATGGGTACCGTATTAATTTCAGGATAAAACGTTTGAATTCCTTCTACTGCTGATGATACCGAAATGGGCGGCGTAATGATTCCGTCGGCGAGCAAGGCACTACCTCCAATGATGGCGGGGACAATGAGCCATTTAATTTTGGTTTTTTTGACTAAAGCATACAAAGCAAAAATTCCTCCTTCGCCATGGTTGTCCGCACTTAAAGTGATGAGTACATATTTGATGGTCGTTTGTAAGGTCAATGTCCAAAATACACAAGATAACCCACCCAAAACAACATCTGCGTTGATCGTATAGGCACCAATAATGGCTTTCATTACATAGAGTGGCGAAGTACCAATATCCCCATAAATGATCCCTAACGAAACTAATAAACCTCCTAAAGTTAACTTGCTGTGTAAGTCTTTGTGCGAAATGCTGCTCATGAATTTGAATTTAAAAAAAAACCTAGCAAATATATTCTATTTTGCATCAAATTGAATCGAATGGACTTTTTATTTTTGAATGCTTTTTCTTTTCATTTAAAACGAAATAGAGCTTTGAAAATCAGTTTTGATTTGATTTTTAATCTCTTCAGGTTTAATTCCTCGAAGCTCTGCTTCGATTTTTATTTTTACCACGGATTCGCAGATTAAAAAAAATTTAAAAATCTGTGAATCTGCGGTTATTATTTCGCTAATACTTCTGGGGCTCTGCCCCGAGGTAGTTTATCGGACTTTTTTTATGGTAAGTAATAATTAAATTTGAATTGTTTTTGGCATTTAAATCAATACATTTGACGCTTAAATCTTTCAAAATGAAAAAACTATACTTTTTGCTACTGGCTTTTAGCTTTTTTACTACCGCAAACGCACAGATTGTGAATATTCCGGATGCGAATTTTAAGACAAGGTTGTTGACGGCGAATACAACAAATTCTATTGCTAAAAATCTTTCGGGTGTGTTTTTTAAAATTGATGCTAATAATGATGGACAAATACAAGAAAGTGAGGCTTTGAATGTTAGTTATTTAGATGTATCTAGCGATAATCCTAATGTTCAAAAAATTTCTGATTTGACTGGAATTCAAAGTTTTAATAATCTAAAATCCTTAAGTTGTTCATATAATAAATTGACCTCTTTAAATGTTTCTCCTTTAGTGAATTTGACTGTTTTATATTGTAGTGCTAATCAATTAACAAGTATAAATTTAAGTGGTTTAATAAATCTTCAAACTTTGCATTGTTCCTATAATCAAGTTAGCTCTTTAAATGTTTCTCCTTTAGTGAATTTGACTATTTTATATTGTGGAGATAATCAATTAACAAGTTTAAATTTAAGTGGCTCAACAAATCTTCAAACTTTGCATTGTAGTTATAATAAATTGACTTCATTAAACCTAGCAGGCTTAACAAAATTGTTCAGTTTTTATTGCGAAAATAATCTAATTACTACTTTAGACTTAAGTATTTTGAAAAACCTTAGTGGTGAAGTATTTGTCTCTCAAAATAAGTTAGAGATACTTTATATTAAAAACGGAAAAAATAATGATTATCTTGGTTTTTCAGGTAATCCCACCTTAAAATATATTTGCGTTGATGATAATGAACTTACATCAATTCAAAGTTCAGTTAACAGACTTGGTTATACCAACTGTCAAGTCAATTCCTATTGTTCTTTTGTGCCAGGAGGCACTTTTTATACCATTCAAGGCAATCAAAAACTGGATAGTAATAAAAATGGTTGTGATGCCAATGATATTATTATGCCAAATCTCAAATATAACATTACCAATGGCAGCATATCAGGAAGTTTAATTCCCGATACATCAGGTGATTATTCTATTGCTGTTCAAGCAGGAACGCACACCATAACTCCAGTTTAGAAAATCCGAATTATTATATAGTTTCGCCAACCTCAGTCAATGTGACTTTCCCCACCCAAATCAGTCCTTTTAATCAAAATTTTTGCTTCACGCCTAATGGGGTTCGTCCTGATTTAGAGGTTACTTTATTACCATTGCAACCTGCCAGACCCGGTTTTGATGCAAAATATAAATTGGTCTATAAAAACAAAGGAAATACCATTCAATCGGGTGCTGTTAATCTTAATTTAAATGATTCGGTTTTAGATTTGGTTGTGGCTAATCCTGTTGCGACAAGTCAAACTACCAATACTTTATCTTGGAATTTTACCAATTTACAACCTTTTGAAACTCGTGAGATTAGCTTCACGATGAATGTTAATTCGCCAATGGAAACGCCTGCGGTAAATAATGGGGATATTTTGGGATATACTGCCACGATAACAAGTTCTGTAACCGACGAAACTCCAGCGGACAATACGTTTACATTCAATCAAACCGTTGTGGGTTCGTATGATCCAAATGATAAAACTTGTTTAGAAGGTTCGGTAATCACGCCAAACTTAATCGGTCAATATGTGCATTACACGATTCGTTTTGAAAACACAGGTACTTTCGCTGCCGAGAATGTGGTGGTAAAAGATATGATTGACTTGACTAAATTTGATATTTCGACTTTGGTGCCAACAAGCGCGAGTCATTCGTACAATACCCGAATTTCCGAGGGTAACAAAGTAGAATTCATTTTCGAGAATATCAATCTTCCTTTTGATGATGCTAATAATGATGGCTATATCGCTTTCAAAATCAAAACCAAACCAACGTTAGTAGTTAACGATAGTTTTAGTAACGAAGCGAGTATCTTTTTTGATTACAATTTCCCGATTGTGACTAACAAAGCAACTTCAACTTTTAAAACTTTAGGTACACAAGATTTTGATTTTGACCGTTATTTTACCGTTTATCCAAATCCTGCAACAACTTTATTGAATATCACAACAAAAGAATCTATCAACACACAATCAATGCAAGTTTACAATACGTTAGGACAATTGGTTATAGCGATTCCTAACGCTGAAAAAGTATCTAGTGTGGATGTTTCTAACTTAAAATCAGGAAATTATTTTATTCAAATAAAAACCGATAAAGGGAGTTCGAGTTCGCAGTTTGTGAAGGAGTAAACCACTAAAAACTTAAATGACTTATATGTTAAAAAATTGAAACATATAAGTCATAAAAGTTCATTTTAATTTTCTATTTTCCATCTTTATCTACCACAGGTCTGTTTTCTCGATTGGCTAATTCCCAAGCGATTACAAAAGCCAATTGGGTTCTTTTAGTGAGTGGTTCGAATTCTATTTTCTGAATTTCATCGGTTGCCATGTGATAATCTTCGTGTACGCCCGTAAAAAGGAAAACCGATGGAATTCCGTTTTTTGCAAAATTATAATGATCAGAACGGTAATAAAAACGGTTAGGATCGTTTCTGTCATTAAATTTATAATCTAGAAATAAGTTGACATATTTTTTGTTCACCTCTTCACAAATGTTGTATAAATCGGTCGATAAATAATCGGAACCAATCAAATAGGTGTAATTGCTAGAATTGGTATGAAACTCATCGTGACGCCCAATCATATCAAT
>CAMAWK010000219.1 GCA_945861915.1 Flavobacterium psychrophilum
CAATTGCGACCGCAAGATACCAAACTCCAAACATAAATGCAATCATTCGCGCAGGAACCAATTTGCTTACATAAGATAATCCAACTGGCGAAATACACAATTCTGCCATGGTGTGAAAAAGATAGACCAATAACAACCAAATCATACTGACAGAAGCTGTTTTGGCTCCTGGTAAAATGCCATTAGCACCAAAAGCTACACAAGCCATTCCTAAGGCTAATAATAACATCCCGATTCCGTATTTCATATTAGCTGACGGATTGTATTTGCTTTCCCACCATTTCGAAAATAAGGGTGCTAAAGTAATGATAAATAAAGAGTTTAAAGTTGAAAACCAAGTAGCGGGAACTTCAGTTAATGGAGTGGTCACTTTATCAATTTTTAGAAATTCTAATGTAGCGTCGGATAAAGACAGATAGCCAGCCGAGTAAAAATCTTTCATTAACATCCAAATCGCAATTGCCCAAATAATGACAAAACTGAGACTTAAAATAACATTGGCAACAGCATAATTTTGGAATGTTTGTTTGAATAGTAAATACAGAACCCAAGTAATAATGGCTAATGGTAAAACCGTTATCAGAGAATTGCAAATTAAAAAGAAGATACTCCAATTTCCTTCTAACACTCTGTTGGTATAATCATTGGCAAAAATGGTCAAACTATTGGGTGATTGTTCAAAAATCGCCCAAAAGAAAATAGTTAGGAAGGCAAAAAATGTCACTGCTATTAATTTCTCTTTTGTGATTTTTGAATACTGAGTAAATCGATAGACAAGTAATGCAATAAACAAAAGCAGCGCCGTTAAAATTGCTATGGTGTTTCCGTTTTCGCCCAAGAACCCAAAAATATTTACTTTGCCTCCTGAAATTTTAGAAGCAGGATCGTTGAGAATCCATAGTAATCCTAAAATACAAGTAATGGCAATGATAACCAACTGAATGGGAGTAAACGGATTTCTTTTGTCAGTGTCTAACGCATCGGATTTGGCTTTACTTTCGGTAGTTGGTTTTAAACCAATGTCTCCAAAAATATTCTGGGACAACCAAAATTGTAAAGTGCCAAAAAACATAAAAATGCCAGCCAAACCAAATCCATAACTCCAACCTACTTTTTCGCCTAAATAACCGCAAAGAAGTATTCCGAAGAACGCTCCAGCATTGACACCCATATAAAATAAAGTGTAGGCTCCGTCTTTTTTCTCGGGACGATCTTTGTACATTTCAGAAATAATAGAGGTCATATTGGGTTTAAAAAATCCGTTTCCAAAAACCAATAAAATCAATCCAAGATATATCGAAAATTCCGTTTCTACCGCCATAGCTGCGTGTCCTAAGGTCATCAATGTAGCTCCTAAAACTATTGCCCAACGGAAACCTATTATTTTATCGGCAAAATATCCTCCAAGCATCGTCGACAAATAAACCAAGCCAACATAAGAACCAAAAAGAGCCGAGGCATTTTCGCGAGTCCATTCCCACCCACCATCAATAGATGAAGCGGTTAAGAATAAAATAAGTAAGGAACGCATACCGTAAAACGAAAATCGCTCCCACATTTCGGTGAAAAATAAAACGAATAGTCCTGCTGGATGACCTAAAACAGGGTTTTTAAAAAATTGGTCGGTGGTGTTTTGGTTCATGTTTAGTTGTTTAATTTTTTTAACACATAGAGACATAGATTTTGTGAATTTTTAAAGGCGTTTCACTTATTTTAAGAAAAACAAAGCTATGCGAACTCAAAATTGGGCTATCAAACTCTTTTTTCTATGATTCTATGTGGTTAAATTTTTATAAAATGCTTTTTTAAATATATTTTTAGTTATTTAATTCTTTATCTACTCCGTGCATTAGTTTATTGATGGGTTTTGAAAGTACCAAAAGTAGTATTCCAAAACCGATTCCTGTATAAAATAAGTATTCAAAAAGTTTAAGATAGCTTTGTTTGGCTAAATTTAAATCGGGTGCTTCTCCGTTTGAGGTGTCAACAGAGGCTATATTAGCTAAAATGGAAGCAATAAATTCAGAACTAGCCGTTGCCAAAAACCAAACGCCCATCATAAAACCTACAATTTTTACGGGAGACAATTTGGTCACAGCCGATAATCCAACTGGCGATAAACACAACTCGGAACAGGTATGTAAAAAATAAGTTAAGACCAACCAACCCATTCCTACTTTGCCCATATCCGAAATGTGTATTCCAAAAACGAGTGAGCCAAAACCAAGTCCGACTAGCAATAATGCAATTGAAAATTTGACGGCTGTATTGGGATTGTATTTTCCTAATTTGACCCAAAGCCAAGCAAAAACAGGAGCAAAAAGTATAATAAACAAAGCATTGAGGCTCAAAAAATTACCGGCTGGTATGTTGCCTCGGTCTAAAATTCTATCAGCAAAAAGATTTAAGGAAGTATAGGCTTGTTCATATAAAGCCCAAAAGACAATGGTAAAAACAATTAAAATTGTCAATGCAAACAATCGTTCTCTAGCAATTTTATCTAATTGGGTACTGGCATAATAGACGATGTAAACAAAGGAAATCCCACCGGCAATAATAAGTATATTTTGAACCACACTATGACTTTGAACCATTTGCCAAACCAATCCAATAGAAAGTACACTGAATAAATAAATTAAATATTCATTTTGAATGCCTACTGTTTTTTTAGTTAAAAATTCAGGTTCTTTGGTTTCTCCTTTTCCAGATAATAATTTTTTGCCACTAATAAATGTTAGTAAACCCAAAAGCATTCCGATTCCTGCCGCACCAAATCCATAGCTCCAACCATAGGTTTCGCCTAGCCAAACACAAATTAAGGTCGCCAAAAACGAGCCTAAATTGATTCCCATATAAAAAACAGTAAATCCAGAATCTCTTCTTTTATCGCCTTCGGTGTATAATTCCCCAACCAAAGATGAAATATTCGCTTTCAAAAAACCAACTCCCATAATGATAAATGCCAATGATAAATAAAAAATTTGAAGTGCAAAATCATCTCTTATTATTTCGCCTGTCAACGTTTTTGTAGTTGCATTCCCTTCATAAGCCATTCCTAAATGACCCAAAACCAACAGAATTCCGCCAAAAACTATGGCTTTTCTAAAACCTAAATATTTATCGGCTATAAAACCACCCACAACAGGCATGGCATACACCAAAGCTGCATAACTTCCGATTAATAAATTTCCCTGTTCGTCTGAAAATAAATAGTACTTTGTTAGATAAAAAATCAATAAAGCTTTCATTCCGTAGAACGAAAAACGCTCCCACATTTCAGTAAAAAACAACATAAATAATGCTTTGGGATGTCCGAAAAAGTCATTTTTGCCTTCAGAATAAAATACAGTCATAGATTAAATTATAAATTAGTAAACATCATTTTAAGTAAAAATTACACAGCTAACATCTTAATTTTTGTTAAAAAAGTTCAAACTTCAAAACTAATGATACAAAGATTTGAACATTTCAACTAGTTTGACCTACAAATAGCTCAACCACCATTGTTTTCTATTGGCAGTTTTATAGCTATCATACCATTTGCAAATAGGATATAAAATAAGAATAACAACAATCCAAATGAGATACACCATTTTTAAACCATATCCATCAGCAGACACAACTCCCAAAAATGGAATTTTGTATTGTTTT
>CAMAWK010000220.1 GCA_945861915.1 Flavobacterium psychrophilum
ATCATCGCCATTAGCCCCACTTTTCCTAACATCTTTACTATTGTAGAATAATAACCATTCATTAGAATAACTTGATAAAGGTAATATTTGACCTCTTTTGTATGGATATTCAAGAGTTACTAGTGCATATGATAAACTAAAATTTGGACTTTCTATAATCCTCATCGCGTCCTGAAAATCTTCCTCACCTGTAATAATTAGTTTATCCCCAATTTCATTTTTAATTAATGTATTTAAAGGGACATCATCGATAATTCTCCTTTTTAATTCTACATTTTTTACTTGTACAGCACAAGAAGCTAAAACTAAAACTAAACATAAACATAAATAAATAAGTGTTTTTTTCATTTTTATAAAGATATTAATTGTTTTCTGTCTAAAAAATTTATTATCAAAATCTCTGATTCTAAAATTAACTAAATCATAACTTGTAAATAATTTTGACAATCTAAGATTTATTAGTCTTAAATGGGTCTTTTTGTTTAAAAAAGCATTAGCGTTTACTTTTTATAAATTAATTCTTTTATCTAATCCCTTTCACAAATTCTCCAATACTTTCAACTCCATTTTTAGTCAAGTTTTGAATAAAAGCACTGCCAATAATCGCTCCTTTGGCAAATTGCGTGGCTTGGTTAAAAGTTTCAGCATTGTTAATTCCAAAGCCAACAACTTGTGGGTTTTTCAGGTTCATGTCGGCTATTCTCTTGAAATAATCTTCTTGTGTAGTACCAAAACCTGATTGCGAACCTGTAACACTCGCCGAACTCACCATATAAATAAACCCATCCGAAACACTATCAATAAAACGAATGCGTTCTTCGGAAGTTTGTGGCGTGATAAGAAAAACATTAATCAATCCATATTTCTCAAAAGTAGCTTTGAATTCGTGCGCATACACATCCACAGGTAAATCGGGAATAATGAGACCATCGATACCAATTTCGGCGCATTTTTTACAAAAATTCTCCATTCCGTATTGCAACATCGGGTTGAAGTACCCCATAATTATCAACGGAATAGCAACCGTTTTTCGAATGTCGGCTAATTGATTGAATAATACTTCAGTGGTCATTCCGTTATACAATGCCTGAGTGGAACTCTCCTGAATAGTGGGTCCATCGGCTAAAGGATCGCTAAAAGGCAATCCTATTTCAATCATATCGACACCGTTTTTTTCTAAATCCTGAATGATTTGTACCGTGTCGTTCAAACTGGGATAACCAGCAGAAAAATAGATAGAAAGTATTTTTTTGTCTTCTTGTAATTTTTGGTTTATTCTGTTCATTGTAATTTTTATATCAGATTTAAAATCTGTTTTGTTTTTTATTCAACGGCGGTATACGTCCAAGCTATTTCATTGGATTCTAATCGCACTTCGATGCGTTTGTAATGCATTCCTTCATACGTGTCTGCTAGTTCCAATTCTCGTTGGCTTAGTTGATAACAGATTCCGCTAATACTTTCTGCTATATTTTGGGTTTCAGTAATAATTGGATATTGAATAATGCCAAATTCTTCTTCAATTTGAATGTATTTGATCACATATCCAATTAATTGATCGGGAGTTCCTTTTAAAATTCGTCCAAAGATTCGTTCCTGAATTTCTTTGTCCTTTAAAGTTCCGTAAGCAAATAAATTTTCCATTTCATTCTATTTTTCAAATTAGGTATCAATTATAATTTAAAATAATCAATATAGGTATTCAAATCTTTGTCGCCACGACCTGACAAGTTGATGACCAAAATATCTTCGGGTTTGAATTTCATTTCGTCCAATACTGCAAAAGCATGAGCAGTTTCTATTGCTGGAATAAGTCCTTCCATTTGCGATAATTTCAATCCCCAATTCATGGCATCTTCATCAGTTATAGCTATAAATTTTGCTCTTCCGGTGGCAAATAAATTGGCATGCATTGGTCCTACTCCTGGATAATCTAATCCAGCTGAAATAGAGTAGGGTTCCGTAATTTGACCATCTGTAGATTGCATTAGCAAGGTTTTACTACCGTGAATGACACCTACTTTCCCTAAAGCCGAAGTGGCTGCACTTTCGCCAGAATCAACACCCAAACCAGCAGCTTCAACGGCAATAATCGTAACCTCTTCATTGTCTAAAAAATGATAATACGATCCAGCGGCATTACTACCACCACCAACACAAGCAATCACATAATCAGGATTTTCACGACCTTCTTTTTCTAATAACTGCCATTTAATTTCTTTGGAAATAACGCTTTGAAAACGCGCCACCATATCAGGATAAGGATGTGGACCTACAACAGAACCAATAATATAATAGGTATCAACAGGGTTGTTAATCCAGTCCCGAATAGCTTCATTAGTGGCATCTTTCAAGGTTTTGGAACCTGAAGTGGCTGGGCGAACTTCTGCTCCCAACATTTTCATTCGAGCTACATTCGGAGCTTGTCTTTTGATATCGACTTCGCCCATATACACGATGCATTCCAACCCCATCAAAGCACAAACAGTAGCTGTTGCAACACCGTGTTGACCTGCGCCAGTCTCAGCAATAATTCTAGTTTTGCCTAATCGTTTTGCCAACAAAATTTGCCCAATAGTGTTATTTACTTTATGCGCACCTGTGTGACATAAATCTTCTCGCTTGAGGTAGACTTTGGTGTTGTATTTTTCCGATAAACGTTTAGCAAAATAAAGCGGTGTAGGGCGACCGACATATTCTTTTAACAAATCATCAAATTCCGCTTGGAATTCAGGTTCTGCTGTGATTTTTAAATAATTCTGACGTAATTCTTCTACATTTGGGTATAACATTTCAGGAATGTAGGCGCCGCCAAATTCGCCGTAATACCCTTTTTCGTTGACATTGTATGACATAATTTTTGATTTATTATTTTTCGCAGAGACGTTGCAATTCAACGTCTCTACAAACGATTTTACATAATTCTATATTTTTTAATCCCGGTTCGATTTCAAATTTACTATTTATATCAATGGCATAAATCGGTAAATTGGTTTTTAATATTTGTTTAACGGCTGTTAATTCTTCGATTCCAATACCGCCACTCAAAAAGAAGGGTTTTGTTGACGAATAATTTTTTAATACTTCCCAATCGAAAGTCGTTCCATTGCCTCCTGGTAACTTTCCTTTTGTATCAAAAAGGAAAAAATCACAAACTGTTTCAAACGGTTTTAATACTTCAAAATCAAAGTTTTCATCCACCGAAAAGACTTTAATAATTTCGATTTTCGAACCAATTTTAGCTTTTAATTCCATGCAAAATTCAAACGATTCATGTCCGTGTAATTGCACTGCTTGTAAGTCGTGTAGCAATACTTTTTCGACGATAATTTCGGTAGATTCGTTTACAAAAACACCTGTTTTTTTTATTGATTTGGGTAATTCTGGTATGATTCCATCAAAATAACGTGCCGATTTCTCCCAAAAAATAAAACCCATATAATCGGGTAGGAGTGCGCCTACTTCGAGAATATTTTCGGGGAATTTCATGCCACAGATTTTAATCCCCACCCCAGCCCTCCCCGAAAGGGAGGGAATTGAAGTATCTTGATGGTCTGTTTGTTTTTTCATTTTAAATATTTATTCTATTTCTCTTCTAGCTTCTAACTTTTGAATAAATTCTTTCGCTGCTTTCCCAGCATT
>CAMAWK010000221.1 GCA_945861915.1 Flavobacterium psychrophilum
TGCTGCGCTTCTTCCTTTGGGTCGTTGGGTTCAAAAATAATAGCGGTTTTATCTCCTCGTTTGGCTAAGTGCCTGTCGATACAATTTTTAACAATATTTACTTTGGCACCAACAAACCATTGTATATCGGCTTTGCCCATATCAAACTCCATCACTTTTTCGCATTCTTGATACCAAGTAAAGTTTTCGGAAGCAATTTTGCCCCAAAATTTTCTTGGTTCACGAATCGATTTGTTGTAATGCTTGAAGTATTGTTCTAGGTTTTCAATTTTGTAGTAGCTCATATAATTTTATTATTTATACCGATTTGGGTAATTCAAATTGTTTGATTTTTAACCACATAGAAGCATAGATTTTTTATATCTAAAGATGTTCTACTTCATTGAAGAATACATAGCTATGTGAACCCAAGAAATTGGGCTATCCAATTATTTTTTCTATGTTTCTATGTGGTTTAATTTTTATAAAACCATAAAGATTGTAACGTCATTTAGTTCAATCTAAAACTTAATTTTCTTACTTTATAAATGGTTTTAACGGTTTTATTTTTTTACAATGGCAAAACGGTTTTTCCCATTTTTTCGTTGATGATTAATGCTGCTGCTTCATAAAAAGCAAAAGAACCACACAAGATTCCTTCGTATCCAGCAAAAGTATGAATGGCTTCGCTGCCTGTAAAACTCGCTACTGAAAGCAGCGCAAATAAAACAACCAAAGAACCAAAAATCAATTTACCAATTGTATTTCCTTTTAATGTTCCGATGAAAAAAGCGAAGGTAAACACGCCCCACATTCCGAGATAAAATCCCATCGAAGGCCCATCGGCTTTAGTAACACCCATCATCGGTAGCAACCACAAAGCCACTAACGACAACCAAAAGAAACCATAAGAAGTAAAAGCAGCCATGGCAAAAATATTCCCTTTTTTCCATTCCATAATACCAGCAATCACTTGCTGAATACCTCCAAAAAAGATTCCCATTCCCATAATCATAGCGTTGAGTTCATAAAACCCTGCATTATGAATGTTTAATAAAATAGTAGTCATCCCGAATCCGAAAAGCCCTAATGGTGCTGGATTAGCTGTTGTGTCTTTGATAATTTGTTCCATAAAATAATGATTAAAAGGTTAGTTTTTTGGTTTAGTTAATTCATAGGGAAGTAACTTATTTTTTTGTTGTTCACAAATATATTAAACCTAGTGGATTTTTTTGATAAATTTTTATCAATTTGGATTAAAAAAAAGAAATAGAACTAGAACCTTTGTGAAGGAATACATTTTGCAAGAAAAACAAAAAACCCACTCGTTTGAGTGGGTTTCGTGGTACCTCCAGGGATCGAACCAGGGACACATGGATTTTCAGTCCATTGCTCTACCATCTGAGCTAAGGTACCGTTTGTAATGAGCGTGCAAATATAGAACGATTTTTAGTTTATCCAAAACAAATATTAAAAAAAATCAATTCGTACCTTTGTCGCTCAAAATGATACTTTATGATTCTAACTCTCGACGTTGGGAACACCCGAATTAAAAGCGCTGTATTTGAAGCCAATACACTTTTAGAAACCTTTGTTTTTGAAAAATATGAACTTCAAAATAGCCTTCAGAACATCCTAAAGTCCTATAAAAAGATAACTGATTTAGTAGTTTCGGCTGTTTCAGACATCGAAAAAAATAGCTTTTCAGGTTTTAGCCAAGCCATCAATATTCATTTTGTGTCTCACCAAGACACTTTCCCTTTTGTAAATAAATACCAAACACCTCAAACCCTCGGCGTTGACAGAATGGTTCTTGCGGCGGGTGCTACTTTACTTTTTCCGAATCAAAACCGATTGATTATTGATGCAGGAACTTGTGTAACCTATGATTTTGTTGACAAAAACAACCATTATTTAGGAGGTGCCATCAGTCCTGGTTTGGGATTGAGGTATAAAGCCTTACATGATTTTACGGCAAAATTACCTCTGTTACCCATCAAATGTCCTGAATCATTTATTGGTAACTCCACTCACGAAGCGATACATTCGGGCGTTGTTAATGGATTAGTCCATGAAATAGAGGGTTTCATAGAAGAATATACGTCAAAGTATTTAAACTTTATCATAATTTTAACGGGTGGAGACACTGATTTTTTGGCTAACCGATTAAAAAATACCATATTTGCCAATTCAAATTTTCTTTTAGAAAGTTTGAACCAAACTTTTCAATACAACAACAAGAATGATTAAAAAGAATATACTAATTGCCTGTTTGTTATTATCCGTTGTTGCCTTTGCACAACAAGGAACTTCCTCTCCTTATTCATTTTATGGTATTGGCGAAATACGATTTAAAGGTGCTGTAGAAAATCGTTCTATGGCAGGATTATCAATTGTTCCGGACAGTATTCATATTAATTTGCAAAATCCAGCTGCTTTTTCTGATTTAAAACTAACCAGTTTTTCCATTGGTGGAACCTATGCTACGACGAATCAAAAAACAAATAGCCAGTCGGGTAAAACCAAAAGAACAGCACTCGATTATATGGCTGTAGGATTGCCTTTAGGAAAACTAGGAATCGGTTTTGGATTGATTCCGTATTCATCTGTGGGATATAAAATTCAGAACTTTTATGATGATAATATTCAAGTCAAAAATAAATACAGCGGTGAAGGTGGTTTAAACAAAGTTTTTCTTGGTTTCGGATATAAAATAATCCCAAACCTTAGCATTGGAGCCGATGTTCAATATAATTTTGGAAAAATTGAAACTTCAAATGCACAGTTTATAGAGAATGTTGCAATTGGTACACGTGAGTTAAATGTAGCCGATCTTTCGGGAGTAAATTTTAACTTTGGCGCCATGTATCAAGCTAAACTGACTAAAAAATTAAATTTGTATTCAAGTGTAAGTTTCTCTCCAGAAAACGTATTGAAATCTCAAAACTCAGAAGAAATAGCGAATGTAAGCTATAATTCATTGTATGATTTAACCCAAATTGGTGATCCAATCGAATCTTCAGAACCAGTTGATTTGAAATTTAATAAAAAACTAAGCTTTGGAACTGGAATTGGCGAATCGAAAAAATGGTTGATTGGAGCCGAAGTAACGCTACAAGACGCAAATAATTTGAACAACAGTTACAACACAAACAGTTCGGTTACTTTCGGGAAATATTCTAAATATACTTTGGGCGGATTTTTTATACCAAACTACAAATCATTCACCAATTATGCAAAAAGAATTACCTATCGAGCTGGTTTAAAATATGAAGAAACAGGTTTAATAATCAATTCAGAATCTATCAACGATATGGGTCTGACACTAGGTTTAGGAATTCCATTGAGAGGTACTTTTTCTAACATAAACATCGGTTTTGAATTAGGAAAAAAAGGGACTACAGCAGCCAACCTGATTCAAGAAAATTATGCTAATATCAGTGTTGGTTTTTCTTTGAATGACAAATGGTTCGAAAAAAGAAAATTCAACTAGAGCAAACAAAAATTGCTCCTAAAAACGCTTTTGTCAAGTCACAGACTATGTCAATATCCTCAAAAAATAGTGTAATTCTAAGTATCACAATGGCGATTGTGATTCTTTTTTTTGGATGCGAAAGTAACTTTAAAGAAGTGCAGAAAATCAATTTTTC
>CAMAWK010000222.1 GCA_945861915.1 Flavobacterium psychrophilum
ACTTTTTCTAACATAAATGACCCTGATGCAACATTTACAGCCGAAGTAGGAACCTATACATTATCATGGGTCGTTTTTGGCTGCACAAGTTCTGTAACTGTGAGCATTACCAATTGCGACAAAATTAACTTTGATGGAGTAAATGATCACATAGATTTCAAAAAAGAAAATTATAATATGAGTGGTGATTTTAGTATTGAAGCATGGTTTAAAACCACAGTTACTTCTACTAATGTTCAAACTATTTTTTCAAAAAGAAATGGAAACGTAAATGGAAACGGATATGACTTAAGAATTCAAAATGACTTTGTTACTTTCAGATGGAATGGAACAGGTAGTATGACTTCTCCTAATAAAATTAAACCAAATAAATGGCATCATGTAGCTGTGACATACTCTAATAGTGCGTACAAATTATACATTGATGGTATTTTATTAGATACTAAAACTGGAGCAACTGCACCAATATCCAACAATTACAAATCACTTTTAGGAGCCATGGATCAAGATAATAATGCGCCTAATAACCCTATTAACTATTTCAATGGATCGATAGACGAATTCAAAATTTGGAATGTAGCTTTAAACGAAGAACAAATTCATCAAATGATGAATCAAGAAATTAAAGAACAATCTACAGGAAACAATGTCGTTTATGGAGAAGTACTTCCTATGGTAATTAACGGACTTTCATGGTCAAGTTTAAGAGCCTATTACCGAATGGATAATGTCAATTGTGGTTATCTAAATCCAAACTTTGCAGTAGGTTTAGACGGTAAATTAAAAAACACTACCATTGCTGAGGAGCAAACGGCTCCACTACCCTATTACTCCGTTAGAAATGGAGATTGGAATAACACAACTGCAGCTACTCCATGGGCTTATGGAGACAGTGTTTGGAACTATCCAAATAGCGCAGGAATCAATGGGCAATTTGTAAATTGGAATATTGTAAGAAGTTTACATGATATCAATTCAACTGGACAAGACATTACACTTTTAGGTTTAAAAGTAGAATCGGGCAAAATAACTATGGCAAATCCATCCCAAACTTTAAATGAAGACAATAACGGTCAAGGCTTATGGATTACACATTACCTAAAATTAGACGGATTTTTAGATTTAGTAGGTAAATCACAACTACTACAAAAAAAATACAATGCAGTGCAAATAGGCGAAAGTATTTTAGATGCTACTAGTTCAGGGTATATTGAACGAGATCAAAAAGGGCAAAAAAATCATTTCAATTATAATTACTGGAGTTCTCCTGTTAGCCCAATAAATTCAACTACCAATAACACCAATTATTCTGTAGGTGGCGTGATGAAAGACGGAACTACAACTACTCCTCTAGATATTAATTGGATAGGCGGATTGAATGGCGCTCCTACATCTCCAATTAGTTTGGCGAGACGTTGGCTTTATAAATTTGATAACTACTCAAATGCTTATGCAAATTGGGCTCAAATTTCAGAAAATGACCCAATACGTGTAGGTCAAGGGTATATATTTAAAGGCTCAGGAACCGCAACAACAAATCAAAATTACACCTTTAAAGGAAAACCAAACAATGGTACAATTGCAACAAACACAGTTAGTTCAGACCAATTATTATTAGCTGGAAATCCATATCCATCTGCATTAAATGCTAACACATTTATCAATGATAATGTAAATTCTATAGACGGAACTGTTTACTTTTGGGAACATTATTCGTCAAATACTACCCACATTTTAAGGGATTATGAAGGTGGTTATGCAACTCGAAATTTAACTGGAGGAGTACCTCCTGTAGCAACATCATTAATAAGTGGTCGAGGTTCAAGTTCAAAAATACCAAACCAATTTATACCAGTAGGTCAAGGCTTTTTTGTAAACGGAAAAATAGGTTCTGGTGGAACTGTGACCTATAACAATGAACAAAGAGCTTTTTATAAAGAAAACGAATCTAGTTTTTCAAATACGCTATTTAAAACCACTGATGGCACGAAAAAAACAAGTAATTCTAACGTTACCAATAGTATAATTAATAACCCATTAGAAGTAGACAATTATATGAGAATTCGTTTGGGATTCAATTCAACAAATAATTACCATCGTCAAATTTTACTAGGGTTTTTAAATGAAAAAGCCACTAGCAATATAGATTTTGGCTACGATGCTTTGATTATTGATAATTTCCCTAGCGATATGTATTTTTTAAATGGTGTTAGCCAATTAGTAATTCAAGGAGAAGGCTATTTTAACATTAATTCATCCTATCAACTTGGAGTAAAAACAGCAACCGAAGGGAAAGTTTCCTTTGTGATAGATGGATTAGAAAATGTCGATGAAGATCAAGAGATATTTATTTATGACAAAGAAAATGACAGCTACCACGATATTCGAACTGAAAAATTCGAAGTAAACTTGCCTGTAGGCATCAATCATACTCGATTTGCTTTGCGTTTTCTAAATAGCAAAACTTTAGGAACTGATGAAAACACTCTTAATACAGTACAAATCAAACATATTAAAGACACAAATACCCTCGTAATTAATAATGATTTATTGGATTTAACTGTTGAAAAAGTTTTTATCTATAATATGCTTGGTCAAATTATCGCTGTCTTAAAAGTGGAAAATCAAGACCAAAAAAACATTCAATTACCATTAAAAATTAGTAGTGCAGGAGTGTATATTGCAAAAATTAAAACTTCAAACGGAAACATTAGTAAGAAGTTTATTGTCAACTAAACTATTAAGGAAACATTAACTATAAAAATCAATATTCAAATGACTTTCTATATACATTTGATTAAATTTAAACACCAATAAAGATGAAAAAAATACTGACCGTTTTGGCAATTGTTCTTTTTACGCTTCATGTTGGAGCACAAGAAACAAATACTGCGACTCAAGAAATATCATGTTCTAAACACGATTCTCATGAAAAAAAGATGACCAAAGAGGAAATCGCTTTGTGCAAAGCAAAATGCAAAGCAGAAGAAAAAAAATGTACTGCAAAAGACATGTCAAAATGTAAAAAAGACGAAAAAACATGTTCTGCTGATGAAAAAAAAGAAGGCAAAAAATGCTGTGCTAAAAAACACTAATTCACATGTATTACAACAAAAACGTCCCGATAAAATCGGGACGCTTTTTGTTATATTCACTATCACAGCTTATTTCAAAGTATTTTTTAAAGATTCAAAATCAACTAGTTCTTGCGAACCAGTAAGTAAGTTTTTGAGGGCAAACTTACCTTCGTTCATCTCTGTTTCGCCAACAATTATAGCAAAAGGAATTCCCCTTTTATCAGCATATTGAAACTGCTTGCCTACTTTTACAGCATCTGGATACAATTCCACTTTAATTCCACTATTTCTTAATTTTGTAATGGCTTCCAAAGCATAAAAAGCTTCTTGTTCGCCATAATTCACAAACAAGGCTTTTGAAGTGGATGTAACCGTTTCTGGAAATAATCCCAATTCTTCTATCACTAAATAAATACGATCTAAACCAAAAGAAATCCCCACACCACTCACATTAGGCAAACCAAAAATCCCTGTCAAATCATCATATCGACCGCCGCCACCTATGGAACCTATCGAAACTTGTTTGGGTGGAGCGACTTC
>CAMAWK010000223.1 GCA_945861915.1 Flavobacterium psychrophilum
GAATTTTCAATCGTAGCCATCTTTTTTTCAATAGAATAGGAATTGAAGTCTATTTTATTTTTAGACATATTATTTAAAAAAGAAGCTATAAATAGTTCGTTTTGTAATTTTAAAATAGGACGAAGTACTTCATTTTGAAACAATTCATCCGATGAAGATTGGCTCGAAATAGAACCAATTGTTTCTCCACGAAACTCTTTTATAAAAATATCTCTTTGGCTCATTTTTTTCTTTAAAAGTATAAAAAAAGCAACAGAAAAAAATTTATTTACAATTATTTAAAATACAAATTAGTTTTTAACTAAAGTACTTTTGGCTTGAGATGGCAATTCGAAAATTTCTAGACCAAAAAACGGTACTGAAGCAATTATATGATCAAAAATATCTGAGACAATATATTCGTAGTTTTCCCATTTTTTGTCTTTAGAAAAAACATAAATTTCTAAAGGTATACCTTCAGCTGTAGATTGTAATTGTCTACAAACAAGAAGCATATCTTTATTTAAACCATTATGATTTTCGAGATATTTGATAATGTATTTTCGGAACAATCCCAAATTAGTTAAGTTTCTACCATTGACAGGCAATTCTTTATCGATTTGATTTTGCAAATTGTGCATTTCAATTTCAACTTTTTTATTGTCAATGTAATCTTTGATAAGTTGAATTTTCTTTAAATTATCTAATTCTTCATTTTCAACAAAACGAACGCTACTGGATTTAATTAATAAATGGCGTTTAATTCTTCGACCTTCAGAGGTTTGCATTCCCCTCCAATTTTTGAAAGATTCAGAAATTAAACTATAGGTAGGAATTGTGGTGGTGGTATAATCGAAATTTTGAACTTTTACCGTAGCCAAATTAATTTCGACCACATAACCATCGGCACCAAATTTTTCAGAAGTAATCCAATCGCCAATTCGAACCATATCATTTACAGAAACCTGAATACTAGCCACTAAGCCTAAAATGGTGTCTCTAAAAATCAACAAAATAATTGCAGAAATAGCTCCTAAAGTAGTTAACAGTTTTTCGATTTTAATTTCGAAGACTTCCGATAAAATAACAGTTATTCCAACCATCCAAAGGATTATCATAATCACTTGAATATAACTATCAATTGGTTTATCACTAAATTTAGGAATGCTTTTTAGATGATCTTTTAGGGCGTTAAAAATGGTTCTAATTATCCAAAGAATTAATAAAATAATGTAAATCCCAACTAATTTCCCGAAAATGCTTTCCCAATAAAAATAAGATTTCAAAATAATAGGCACCGTTTTATAGATAAATAATAACGGAATTAAATAAGAAAGATACTTGACCGTTTTATTTGAGATAAGTAAATCATCAAATTTTGTTTTGGTTTTTCGGGCAATAATTTCCATCACAGACACTAAAATAAATCTGAAAAAACGATAAATAATTGCTGATAAAAAAACAAGAATTAGTACGTTAATAAAAAGACTCAAATAAGAGGAAATACTATTACCCAATCCCCAATTGTTGAACAATGGATAAAAAAAGCTAAATATTTTATCAAGTAGTTTATACATTTCTAACATATTTTTTTTCAACAAAAAAAGTAGCCAAAGGCAGGAGGGAAGCTGCTAAAACTATAAAAAGTGTTTTTAAATCCCAATTTTGAGATTTTTTTATCAATAAGGCCAATAAACAATAGCCTATAAAAAGAAATCCATGACTCATGCCAATAGGATTTAATAATGTTTTGTAGAGTTCAAAATTGGTCGGTTTGATGAAAATCATATTGGCCAAAAGAACTAAAAACGAGGTTCCTTCGAGTATAGCGACTATTTTAAAAAATTTAACCATTTTAAAAGTTTAGAAAATTGAAAAGGCAAAATTAACTATTATCATCGATTTTAGTAGAATCCATCTCAAAGTAATTTACTTTTGTATCAATTCAATCTAAAAATGAGCAAAAGAGAATTAAAAAAATACCTAATCAATCTTGATAAAACCCAACTCGAAGAACAAGTGTTGGATTTGTATGAAAAATTTCCTTCGGTAAAAACCTATTATGACTTTGTTTTTAATCCAAAAGAAGAAACTTTATTGAAAGAATCTAAAATTAAGATTTCGAATGAATATTTTCCTGTAAAAACCTCCGGAAGACGAAGCAGACCAAAAATGAGAAGATCGGTCGCTCAAAAATACATCAAGCATTTTATTTTATTAGGTGTCGATCCTTATATTATTGCAGATGTGATGTTGTATGCTATTGAAATTGCACAAACCTATTCGTCTGAGCATTTTGTAAAACAAGAATTATTTTATAAAAGTATGCTCACTTCATTTCAACAAGCAGTTAGTTTTATGATTTCCAACGGAATACTGGAAGAGTACAAAACTAGAATTATTCAAATTAGTACTGAATCTCAAAATCAAAATTGGCAAAATAGTGATGGTTTTGCAGCTGTTGTAGAACGATTTGAATATTAATTGAGCACAGCCATTTTTATTATTTTGACAATTAAACTCTAATTAATTGAACAGTTTTGCCATATAACTCTTTTTTAGGTGTACTTTTGCAAAAATCCATCAAAAGCAATGCCTCAAAACACCTTAGAAACAGAAGTAGAAGACAAAAAAGAACTATATTCCTATCAAAAAGGTGATATTGAAACTATTTTTGAGAGATTAGACAATGCACCTCCTAATTATCATTTGTTGTATCAATTGCCTACAGGCGGCGGAAAAACAGTTGTTTTTTCTGAAATTGTTAGACAATATTTATCCAAACACGATAAAAAAGTAGTGGTTTTGACCCACCGAATTGAGCTGTGTAAACAGACTTCAAAAATGCTGAAAGGCTTTGAGGTTAAAAATAAAATAATCAACAGTAAAGTCAAAGAATTGCCAGACCAAAACGATTATTCTTGTTTTGTGGCTATGGTCGAAACATTGAAAAATCGTATCAATGACGAGAAACTACATCTCGACAACATTGGGTTAGTTATTATTGATGAAGCGCATTACAATTCGTTCCGAAAACTATTAAGTTCATTCAAAAATGCTTTTATTCTTGGGGTTACAGCGACTCCGTTGAGTTCGAATATAAAACTCCCAATGCACGAGAATTACGATGAATTGATTGTAGGAGACAATATTAGTTCTTTGATTGAAAATGGTTTTTTGGCAAAAGCTATAACCTATAGTTACGATGTGGGTTTAACTTCTTTAAAAGTCGGAATCAATGGCGATTACACAGTAAAATCATCCGATGATTTATATACCAATATGGCAATGCAAGAAAAATTATTGCATGCCTATACCGAAAAATCTTTAGGAAAGAAAACGCTGATTTTTAATAACGGAATCAATACTTCACTTTATGTTTATGAAACATTTAGAGAAGCGGGTTATGGTATTCGCCACTTGGATAATACCAGTAGTGCAGAAGATCGAAAAGATATTTTACATTGGTTCAAAAAAACACCCAATGCAATTTTAACTTCTGTTGGAATTTTAACTACCGGTTTTGACGAACCTACAGTAGAAACTATCATTTTAAACAGAGCAACTAAATCCTTGACTTTATATTTTCA
>CAMAWK010000224.1 GCA_945861915.1 Flavobacterium psychrophilum
AAAGTTTTTCAATATTTTTTTCATACAATTTATATATACATATATTTTATGCGATGAACTCTTTGTGATTATGACATAAACTTGAAATTTAACAAAACCTAAAAACAGAATAGCAATGAAAAACATTTTATTATTTGGACTTATTATAAGCTCACTTTTAACATCGTCTTGCAAGTCTAAAGAACAAGAACTTACAGAAGAATTAAGTGTAATGAAAATTATGCAAGACATGGATGGTCCAATAAAAATCAGTAATGAAATAACAATGGACAGTATTGGTATAGAAGTTTCACCTAAGCCTTTTAAATATATTAGTTATATAAATATTTCAGATCAAGAAACAGACTTCATTAATTCTGTTTTCTTTAGTGATTTAATTGCTAATTACAGAAATAACGTAATAAAAGAAATAAAAGAAACAGAACATTACGACCTGTTTAAAAAAAACAATACAGCACTAGAATATAATATTTTTGTAAATAAAAAATTTGCGAGTAAATTTATAGTTAATAGTAACGAATATTAATATTAAATGAAATCAATTTTTAAAATAATTAGTTCAATTATAATCGTTTATATAATTATTTTTTCTAGTAATAAGATTATTTCAAATCAACTTGAAAAAAACATAAATGAAGATTTAAAAAGTATAAATACGGCAAGTTTTACTAATCAAAGTTTTGTAATTAAAAACTCTACTTTGAATTGTGAAAGAGAACTATTTTTCGATAGTAATAATTTATGTTTTCCAAAAATTGAAAACTGGAAAGAATGTAGAATTGACAAAAATCTAAAATCTGATGTTGACAATTTAGAACTTAATAACAAAATATTAGCATTCTATATTCCAATCGAAATTTACGAAAAATCAAAAACTGAAAAAATAGTAAATTATCCAGTAATTAGTTTGTTTGTTCATTCAAGTACAATTGGAATGAAAACAACGAAAGAAGCACTTCCTATGGTTTCTGCGGGTTTAAAAAACTCATTTGAAGTTCAAGACTGGAAATATGTTGAAGATTTACTTAAAACCAAAACTAATGCAGAATTCATAAAACCAGTATTATTTGACAGTTACGATATTACAAATAAAGTAAAAACTTGTGTAACAATAAATTCATCAAAATTTGAAGGTAAAGTAATTCAAAGAGTTTCTTTCATCAATATTTTAGATTTAAAACAGAGAATTGTAATGTTAAACTATTCAAAAGAAATTGGAAAGAATTTTCAGTACAGTAAAATGAAAGTTGAGAATGATATAATTGTTAAAAAAATCACAGAAGCGAATTAAATCTTCTGCTAACCGCCGTTTGGCAATATGGCGGGTTTAGGATTAATTTAAAGATGGTTTTGTGTCTGAAAGTTCAGTCATTAACCGAAAGTTAAGGCTTCCTTAATCCGCCACATCGCCAAGCGGCCAAACGTTATGCCTCACCCTAAAAGACGACAGTGCAACCATTAAAGTAACGAACAAACAGAAAAAAGACATATGCAGAAATACGCAGTAAACCAACAATTAATTGAAACACTTTTAGCTTGGGTAAAATCAGGAGAAATTGCAATTCCTGAAATTCAAAGACCTTTCGTTTGGGACAGTTCTAAAGTTCGTGACTTAATGGACAGCTTATATCAAGGTTATCCAATCGGTTACGTTATCGCCTGGAGAAATCCTAACGTGCGACTGAAAGACGGCAGTTTAAGTGAAGGCAAAAAAATACTCATTGATGGACAACAACGTGTAACAGCTTTGACAGCAGCTATACTCGGACAATATGTAGTCAACAAGACTTACGAGAGAGTAAAAATTAAAATTGCCTTCCACCCAATTGACGAAAGATTTGAAGTTCAAAACCCTGCAATCATAAAAGACAAAACTTGGCTTCCAGACATTTCACACGCCATCAACGGAGACCTTTTTGAAATAGCCGACAAATATTTTGAACTCAACCCGGACGTTGACAAAAAACAAGTTCGCAACGCCTTTTCAAACTTGATGAATATTCCTAAAAAACAAATCGGAATTATTGAGTTAGCAGCTGACTTGGACATTGAAACAGTTACCGAAATTTTTATTCGTATCAATTCAAAAGGTGTTGTTTTAAGTCAAGCAGATTTTGCAATGAGCAAAATTGCTTCCAATACAGATTACAACGGAAACGAATTACGCAAAGCCATTGATTACTTCTGCCATTTGTGCATTGCTCCAGAGTTTTACAAGCATATCGTTGACAACGACAAAGAATTTTCAAAGACAGATTTCTTTCAAAAAATGCAATGGCTCAAAACAGAGAACGAAGATTTATATGACCCTGACTACAACGATTTAATTCGTGTTGCATTTACAACGCAATTCAACAGGGGACGACTTTCTGACTTGGTGAGTTTACTATCAGGTAGAAATTTTGAAACACGAACTTATGAAGACACCATTGCAGAAGCATCTTTTGCAAATCTTAAAACTGGCGTAAATAATTTTATCAACGAAACAAATTTTAAACGCTTCTTGATGATAATTAAATCCGCAGGATTTATTTCGCCAAAACTTATTCGTTCACAAAACGCAATCAATTTCGCCTACATCGTTTATCTCAAACTAAAAGAGTTAGGTGTTAATTCAGTAGACATTGAAAGTTATGTAAGGCGTTGGTTAGTATTTTCCATCTTGACAGGGCGCTATTCAGGTTCACCCGAAAGTGCATTTGATTTTGACATCAAACAAATTTCCCAGAAACCGTTTGACGAATACTTAAAAGAAAAAGAAGAAGGCGAACTTTCAGACGCATTTTGGAACGCTTCACTTCCACAGAGTTTAGACACTTCTGTTGCAAGTAGTCCTTACTTTCACGTTTTTTTGGCTTCACAAGTTAAAGCCAACGATAGAGGATTTCTATCAAAAGATGTTTTAGTAAGCGACTTAATTTCGCTTCGTGGCGACATTCACCACTTGTTTCCAAAGGACTATTTGAAAAAAAACGGTTTGGACAGGAGCAAATACAATCAAATTGCCAACTACGTTTATATGCAATCGGAGATTAACATAAAAGTTGGCAATAAACCACCAAAGGACTACTTTGAAGTTGTAAAATCACAAATGCTAAACGGCAACCAGCAAGTAAGCGGACTTTCAAACGAGCAACAACTTGCAGACAACTTGAAAATGAATTGCGTGCCGCCTGAAATTCAACAAATGAGCATTGACGATTACAGCGAATTCTTGACTTTAAGGCGAAAACTCATGGCTACAAAAATCAAAGAATATTATCACTCACTATGACAAGAAAAGAAGGGCGAAGGCATAACACGGGTTTGGCAAAAGTGGCGGTTCAGTGCTCCGCAGACACATTTGTGGTTAATCAAAATTTGGTTCTCCGCATCAACATTTGTGGTGAAAATCGCCACCTTCGCCAAGCCCGAAACCGTTGAAGCCTGACATAAAAAGTCATAAGATTGGAATAAATACAATATTACATTTATAAAATACCCCAAAAAGTTATAGCTTTTTGGGGTATTTTATTTTAATTCGTAAGTATTAAATCCTTACTTAGCAAGAAGTTCAATAATTTTTG
>CAMAWK010000225.1 GCA_945861915.1 Flavobacterium psychrophilum
CACTTTGGATGATGATTTATTACGGAAGAGCGGGTTGGTATGCTAATATTGCTTTAGCGGTTAACTTACTATTCATTTTTGGAGTAATGGCTAGCTTTAATTTTGTTCTAACATTACCTGGTATTGCTGGTATTGTTTTAACAATGGGAACAGCTGTTGATGCGAATATTATTATTTATGAAAGAGCAAAAGAAGAATTACGTTTAGGCAAAACTCTAGAAGAAGCCATTCAATCGGCTTATGGTTGGAAAGGGGCTATGCGTTCGATTGTAGATGCCAATGTAACGCACGTTTTAACGGGTGCTGTGTTGTTTATTTTTGGTTCAGGACCAATTAAAGGGTTTGCCTTAACATTATTAATTGGTATAGTTACCTCTTTATTTACTTCTATATTTATTGCTAGAATATTTTTAGATAAAAGAGTTCAAAAAGGTGGTCAATTGTCTTTCGTTACTAATTTCTCTAAAAATTTCTTTACTAATTTCCATTTTGACTTTTTGAAAATTAAAAAATGGACGTATGCATTTTCTGCTTTGGTGACTATTGTTAGTGTTTACTCACTAGCTACAAATGGTTTGGATCAAGGAGTAGATTTTGTTGGAGGAAGAACTTTTCAAGTACGTTTTGAGAAACCAGTTGGTTTAGAAGAAGTGAAATCAGAATTAGCCAAAGCTTTTGATGGTAGTGCCGAAGTAAAAATTATTGGTAATGATAACCAATTAAAAATTACAACAAAATACAAAGTAGAGGAAAGTGGCAGCAAGGCTGACGAAGAAGTAAACAAATTATTGTATGCTAATTTGAAAAAATATTATAGCGCAGATTTAACTTATTATAAATTCGTTAATGCCTATGATGGAAAAAATCTAGGTATTATGCAGGCTTCTAAAGTAGGGCCTACTATTGCAGAAGATATAAAAACAAATGCTTACTGGGCAGTTCTTGGAGCTATGCTTATTGTAGGATTGTATTTGATTATCAGTTTTAGAAAATGGCAATACAGTTTAGGTGCAATTGCAGCTGTGGTGCACGACGTAATTTTTGTACTAGGAGTGTACTCTTTATGTTATAAATTTATGCCTTTTGGTATGGAAATCGATCAGCATTTTATTGCTGCGATTCTTACTGTAATTGGATATTCTATGAACGATACCGTAATTGTATTTGATAGAGTTCGTGAATTTTTAGGAGGAACCAAAGCCAAAGGTGATTTTAATAGTATTGTAAATCAATCGATTAATAGTACGATGTCAAGAACTATCAATACCTCTTTAACAATGATTATGGTATTATTAATTATGTTTGTTTTTGGTGGAGATTCTATCCGTGGATTTATTTTTGCGATGCTTATCGGAATCATCATTGGGACTTATTCATCATTATTTATTGCAACGCCGGTTCTTTGCGATACGATGTCAGAAGCAGATCATAAAAAAATTGAAGAAGCACATAACGGGTAATATTTTTGAATTTATATAAATAAATAGACCCGATTCGTTCGGGTCTTTTTATTATTTGATAAGTCTAAATTCCTTATTTTTGAATTATGATTAAGAGAATTATTTTTATCGGGTTATTGTTTTTGAATTTATATAATATATATGGACAAAAAGCAAACCATGAAAAAAGTGTTGGTTTTAGCTATGGTTTCGGAAATGAAATAAAAAATACAAATTACAGTTATACCAATAGTTATTATAAATTTCAGTTGGGATATGTGTTGAAAGAAACTAAAAATTTCCAATACGAATTACAGTTACAACCTGAAATTAATTTTGCTACACATCAGCTTTTGAATTTGTATTTTGTTACACCAGAGGATTCAGATTATATAGAGAAAAGAGAACGATTTACAAAGTATAAAAAGATAAAAGAATATGCCTTGGGTGTAGGTTTACGTATTCATAAATCTTGGTCAAAATCTGTGGGCACTTATTTTTTAGCTAGTGTAGGTCCAATGATTATTGATACTGAAACCGAACGATTGTCAAAAGGTTTTGCTTTTTCTGATGTTTTAGCTCTTGGATTGACTTTTAAAGTGGATAAAATAGTATTGGATATTAGACCCAGTCTTCGGCATATTTCAAATGCAGGACTTCAAGGTTCGAATGCGGGTTTTAATACGAGTAATGTTGAATTTGGGATTTCGTTTCCCTTATAAAAGGCTGTATTTCATCGATAAAAGAACAATTTATTTTTATAAAGAGCCAAATTTCATACATTTACCTAAAATTGCTTTAAAATATGCATTTTACAAACCAACATTTGATGAATTATGAAAAGACAGTTTAATCTTTATGATTACCTTACCTTTTTTAAGGTTCACCAACCTTTTCAAAAAATAAATAAAATGGTTAGATATCTTATAGTATTATTTTTAATCTTATTAACGAATTTTTCCTTTAGCCAGGTGAGGACGATCACTTTGACTCAAACCCATGCTGATGCTATAAAAGGGATTGATAGAAAAGCTTGGGATGGATTAGGTAATATTAGTCGTAACAGCGATGGGTATGCTAATGACTTTACATTACCTGCAATCATTAATCCTTGTGAAAAAATTACAAATGTAAAAGTGGATGTGGTATTTACAGGTTATAGTAATACTAGTGCTTGCCCTCATACCCAAACTTTTTTCAATATATTTTACGGATGCTCTATATACGCTGGCGGTGCAACGTGTCCGATAGCTAATGTAATTTCAGAGACGCCTTACCCTGTAAATACAAATCCCGCATCATTTAATTTTGGTACGGCAGGTTTTTTTGATTTTGGAAAAAATTTAAGTGTAGATATAATACCTGTTTCTACTCCTGGTTGCAATCCTGTGACGAGTGGCGGGTTAACCCATACATATACTACGACTGTTACAGTTACAATAACTGATATTCCATTAATATTAGATATTTTAGATCCTGCACCTGTTTGTTCAGGAGCATTAGTAAATATTAAACTCCCTGCGATACTAAAACCAGGAAGTACGATTGGCACCGCATTAACTTATTGGAGAGATGCAGCTGCTACTATTTTTTTACCAAATCCTACTGCCATTACTACAAGCGGAACGTATTATATAAAAAGCATACAAGGGAGTTGTTCAATAATTAAACCAGTGGTAGTAACTATTGCACCACCTGTTGCATCTCCTTTTGTTACTACTCCGATTAATTTATGTGTTACAGCACCAACTGCCTTGATAGCCACCCCATCGGTAGGTAATACATTGCGATGGTATGGCACTGCTGCTACTGGTGGAACAGCTTCGACTGTAGCAACGATACCAACGGCTACGGGTACGTATTTTGTGAGTCAAACCAATGGAGTTTGTGAAAGTGGGCGAGTAGCAATTCAGGCTAATTTAGTTGCAGATACAGGAGCAGCATTCCTAAGTTTACGTTGTGATTCTTCTTTTCTTACACCAGCGGAAATAAATTCAGCTGTGTTTTTTGATTGGGCTAATGATCCATTATCTGTAAATGATATTTACAGTTATTCGTACTCAATACAAGGTGGTCCAGCCGTAACAGGAACAATTGTAGCTTCAAGTTTGAAGGTAACTGGAATG
>CAMAWK010000226.1 GCA_945861915.1 Flavobacterium psychrophilum
GGTTGTCTCGTCTGTAGAGCAACTCATAAAAAAAGCAAATGAAACTAAGGACGCAACTAATAAAAATTTGGTTTTCATAATATAAAAATTTTAAGGTTCAGTTCTTTGATAACTAAATTTGTAAAAGGTTTAAAAGTTACATAAAAAAATATTTTTTTTTATGTTCAAAACAATTAGACTAATCACAGTTGATAACGAATTGACTGATTGTTTAGTATTTGTTTTAAAAACAATCTGGATAAAAGATAAATTACGAAAAACAACCCATTTCAAAAAAAGCAGTATTCAATTAGAATTCTTTAATTATTTATAGGAACTTTGCAACAGATTATAAAAATACGGATTCATTTCATCAAGAAAATCTAAAGTGATAAAAAAGAAAATAGAAATACTAGCTCCTGCTAAAGATTTAATTCACGGAATGGCAGCCATCAACGCGGGTGCCGATGCAGTTTACATTGGAGCACCTCAATTTGGAGCTCGATCGAATGCGCATAATTCTCTGGAAGATGTGGCAGCATTGGTAAAATATGCACACTTATTTTACGCCCAAGTTTTTGTGGTTATCAATACCATTTTATATGATAACGAACTCGAAACCTGCCGCAAAATGATTTGCGAATTATACGATATAGGTGTCGATGCTTTGATTGTGCAAGACATGTCAATCATGGAAATGGATTTGCCTCCAATAGTACTTCACGCCAGTACACAAGCCAACAATCGGGATGCTCAAAAAATAAAATTCCTGAAAGACGCTGGAATGAAACGAGTAGTTCTCGCTCGGGAATTAAACCTTCACCAAATCAAAGAAATCAGTGAAGCGAGCGATGTCGAGCTTGAATTTTTTGTGACTGGTGCACTGTGTGTTTCCTTTAGCGGCAATTGTTATATGAGTGTTGCCAATGGCGAACGCTCTGCCAATCGGGGTTCTTGTGCACAAAACTGTCGTTTGCCCTACAACCTGATTGATGGAAATGGCGAAACTTTAATCAAAAACAGTCACTTACTTTCTATTAAAGATTTTGATGTTTCAGATCAAATTCCGAATTTAATTGAAGCTGGAATTTGCTCTTTTAAAATAGAAGGTCGATTGAAAGATATTGTGTATGTAAAAAATAATGTTTCCTATTTAAGACAAAAACTAGACAATTTTCTAGAAAACGACAAAACCAGCAAGTACACCAAAGCTTCTTCGGGCAAATGTACCTTTACTTTCGATTCTGCTTTAAACAAAAGTTTCAATCGGGGTTATACCGATTATTTTGTTAATGAAAGACACGAAGCGATTGGTTCATGGGAAAGTCCAAAATCGAAAGGACAATACATTGGAAAATTGATTCGAACTACAGGAAACGCCTATGAAATTGAAAACGGCGAAATGCTTAACAATGGTGACGGATTGTGTTTTATCAACGAAAACAACGAAGCCGACGGCATTTATGTCAACAAGGTCGAAAACGGTTTGGCGTATCCAAATGTGTTGAAAGAAATAAAACCAGAAACCTTTATTTATCGAAATAACGATGCAGCTTTTATCAAAATTGTAGAACGAGAAGACAGTGCGGTACGAAAAATAAGTACCACTTTACTATTACAAGAAAACGAAAATGGTTTTGAGATCATCGCTACTGATGAAGATGAAAATGTGAGTAAAGTAGAATTGATTCATCCAAAAGAAAGAACGAAAAACAACGAATCGATTGAAGATAACTTCAAAATCAATTTAGCCAAAACAGGTTTTACACCTTACAGTGCAGATGTAATCATCATTAATTTCTCCGAGAATTGGTTTTTGCCTATTTCAAAAATCAACGAAATGCGACGAACGGTTTATGAACAATTATCCGAAATTCGACTAGCGAATTACAAACGTCACGAACACCAAATGGTTAAAACTTCGCATCCGTATCCGGAAGAAAAATTAGATTTCATGTACAATGTTTCGAATAAATTGGCTCGAAAATTCTATGAACGTCACGGCGTTACCGAAATCGAAAAAGCTTTCGAATTACAATGGGATCCGGGGAAATCGCGCGTAATGACGACCAAATATTGCATTAAATACGAATTGGAACGTTGCCCAAAATACCATCGGGAGAACATGGATAAAAAACTAAAAGAACCATTAGTATTAAAACAAGGCGAACTCGAATACAAACTCAAATTCAATTGCAAACCCTGCGAAATGGAAATCTGGGAAAAAGACGCCGAATTCGAAATCGAGGAAGATCATTTTCATTGAAATATTATGTACAGTTTTTTCGAGTTGAGTATTAGTTAACGAGTAACTACCAAAAAATAGAAATTTATGAAGAAGGTGTTATTAATGAGTATTTTAATTGTTACAATTATTTTAGTTTTTACTTTCAAACATTTTTTTGAAACTCCTGAAAATATCCACAAAGAATTTATTGCTCGTCAAAAATTTATTGGAATTGTACAAAAAAAATACAATGATTCTATTTTTAAAAAACAGCAAATAATTACTGTCAATAATAAAAATAATTATATTGATGATGAGTTCGCTAGGGACATTAATGTTGGCGATTCAGTTTCAAAAAGTCTTTATGAATTCAATGCAACGATTTATAAGAAAAATGGAAGAAAAATAGAATTTGATTTATTAAATAGAAAAATAAAACCTTAAATAAATAACCTTCACACTACAGTCAACAATCTTAATTGCAAAATTTTAGACAAAATAAAAACCCAAAATGCCCTTAATCCTTGACAATCTCTCCAAACACATCTCACTAACTCCCCAAGAGCAAGAGCTTTTTTTGTCTAAAACAGAAATTCGTTACTACAAAGCCAAAACCATTTTGCTTAATGCGGGAGAAGTTTGCAAACATTCCTATTTTGTCAATTCAGGTATTTTACGAAGTTTCAATATCAATGACAACATAGTAGAACACGTTTTGAGTTTTGCTTGTAGCGGCTGGTGGATGGGCGATATGTATAGTTTTCTTTCGCAAAAACCGGGTACACTTTTCATCGAAGTTCTAGAGGATGCTGAATTGGTTTTATTATCCAAAGAAAATCAAGAAGTATTATACACCGAAATACCAAAACTAGAACGATTTTTCAGAATTTTAACCGAAAATTCGTTGGTAGCAAACCAAGAACGATTGATGGATAATTTAAGTCTTTCAGCCGAAGAACGCTTTGAAAAATTCTGTACTAAATACCCAACTTTAATCCAAAAAGTGGCTCAAAAACAAGTAGCATCTTACATTGGCGTAACACCTGAATTTTTTAGTAAAATGAAAAGTAAGTTATTAAAAAAATGATTTCTTAATCTAAATTAAGTTTCATTTGATTCCATACCATCTAAATTTGTATCAAATAATCAATACATTTACAAAGATGACAACAACCGTTTTACACAAAGCCAATACAAGAGGAAATGCCAATCACGGTTGGCTCAATGCTTATCATAGTTTTAGTTTTGCCAGTTGGTACAACCCAGAAAGAGTGCAATTTGGAGTGCTCAGAGTTTTAAATGACGACACCGTTGCAGGCGGAATGGGTTTTGGGACACATCCGCA
>CAMAWK010000227.1 GCA_945861915.1 Flavobacterium psychrophilum
AAATTAATAGATCTTTCTGAAAGTGTTTTAGATAAAGGAATAGCAACTATTTTTGCCAATCTAGACCGAATGATTGCTAAAGGAACTATTACTGATGAAGTAAAATTCAAAACCCTTAATAACATTATCACTTATACTGATATAGAAGATGGAGTGGTTGGAGTTGACATGGTTATTGAAGCAGCATCAGAAAATTTAGATATAAAGCTCACTATTTTCAAACTATTGAACAAAATTTGTTCACACAATACTATTTTGGCTACCAATACTTCTTCTATTTCTATTACTCAAATTAGTTCTGTTGTAGCGCAGCATCCTGAACGTGTTATTGGCATGCATTTTATGAATCCTGTGCCGCTAATGCCCTTGATTGAAGTCATTCGAGGGAAACAAACCAGCGATGAAGTTACTAAAATTACCATGTCATTAGCAGAAAAATTAGGCAAAACTCCCGTTGAAGTAAACGATGCTCCAGGTTTTGTTGCCAACAGAATTTTAATGCCCATGATTAATGAAGCTATTGAAACCTTGCACACCAAAATAGCGGGTGTTTATGAAATTGATACCGTTATGAAACTCGGAATGCGCCATCCAATGGGACCTTTGCAATTAGCAGATTTTATAGGATTGGACGTTTGTTTGGCAATCTTAAACGAGATGCACGATGGTTTCAAAAACCCAAAATACGAACCCTGTGATTTATTAGTTGATATGGTTATAAACGGAAAATTAGGCTTGAAATCTGGTGAAGGTTTTTATGATTATAGTGAAAGCAAGAAAGCCGAGAAAGTAGCAAATCAATTTATATAACAATGAGAGAATTAAATATTTATACGATAAAAAAATTACTAGAAACGAATGTTAAAAAAAGTTTTAAAAAAGAAGAAATTACATATCTCGGATTAACGTCTAAAATTGAGATTCAATTAAGAGACAAATTAGCTTTTGAACTTTATAATGAATTTAAAGAAAAATATATTACCACCAGAGAATGGAAAAACTGTGATTTGGCAATTTTAGACATAAATACATTAGAACCAGTAATATTAATTGAATTTAAGGCCTGCTATTCTTGTGATTTAACTAAACCTTCCACTTTAAAAGAATATGTTAATGGCATAAAAAAAGATATTGAAAAATCAAAAAAGTTAGCTACGTCAAATACAAAATTTTATTCAATTCTCTTTGTTACTAAACCACAAGATATAATTCCAAATAATTTAACAAAAATAATCAAATATTCAAATTCGATTAATAGTGCAAATAATAAATATGGTGGCTCATTAAATGTAGAAAATTATGGAGATGCACTATTTAGGTGTGAATTTAACAATCTTTTAGAAGGACATATCAAAAAAGATATTGCATTTGGAATTGAATGCTCTTTTGATTTTTTTATAATTATCAATGAAAATCAATAAATAATTATGTCAATCGCTCAAAACCTGCTCAATATAAAATCCATTCTACCATCAAACGTAACCTTGGTTGCTGTTTCTAAAACCAAACCCATTCCCGATTTAATGCAAGCCTACAATGCAGGTCAACGTGTTTTTGGCGAAAACAAAATCCAAGAAATGGCAGAAAAATGGGAAGCGATGCCAAAAGATATCGAGTGGCACATGATTGGTCATGTTCAAACAAATAAAGTAAAGTTTATGGCTCCCTTTGTGAGTTTGATTCACGGTGTTGATAGCCTGAAATTACTGGAAGAAATCAACAAACAAGCAAAAAAAAACAATCGAGTAATTGATTGTTTGCTACAAATATATATCGCCGAAGAAGAAACTAAATTTGGATTGGATGAAAAAGAACTCCACGAAATTCTAGTTTCCTCAGCATTTCAAGAAATGAAAAACATTCGAATTGTTGGACTTATGGGAATGGCTACTTTTACAAACAATCAAGAACAAATCAAAAAAGAATTCACACATTTAAAATCGATTTTCGATTCAAACCAACTTCCAACTTCTAACTTCCGACTTCTAACTTTGTCTATGGGTATGTCTGGTGATTTTCAACTAGCGATTGAATGTGGCAGTACGATGGTTCGAATAGGAAGTAGTATCTTTGGTACTCGCTAGAAACAATTTTAAACTTTTTTTAAACCTTAAACTTTAAACAAAATTTACTGCATACTCGACATAGAAACAACTGGAGGACAGTTTAACGAAGAAGGAATTACCGAAATTGCTATCTATAAATTTGATGGTCACGAAATTGTCGATCAGTTTATTAGTTTAGTCAATCCCGAAATTCCGATTCAGCCGTTTGTAGTAAAATTAACTGGCATTAATAACGAAATGCTGCGTTCGGCTCCAAAGTTTTTTGAAGTAGCCAAACGCATTATCGAAATCACAAACGACTGTGTTTTGGTTGCTCACAACGCCGATTTCGACTATCGGATTTTGCGAACTGAATTTCGTCGTTTGGGGTACGATTTTAATATAAAAACACTTTGCACAGTTCAATTATCCCAAAAATTATTACCAGAACAACCTTCACACAGTTTAGGAAAACTTGTTCGTGCTCTCGGAATTCCGATGGCTGACAGACACCGAGCCAGCGGCGATGCATTGGCAACGCTCAAATTATTTCAGTTATTATTGGATAAAGATGTCAACAAAGAAATTTTAACATCGCTTATCAAACTTGAAATTCAAAAAGGAATTGCACCCAAATTATTAAATATCATCGACGGTTTGCCTTCAAGAACAGGCGTTTATTACATTCATAATGAACAAGGAAAACTAATTTACATTGGCAAAAGCAAGAATATAAAAAAGCGGGTTAATCAGCATTTTACTGGTTCAACCAACAAATGCAAAAAAATTCAAGCCGAAGTTTTTACAGTAACTTATTCAGAAACGGGTAGCGAACTCATTGCCTTATTAAAAGAGAGCGAAGAAATAAAAATTAACAAACCCATCTTGAATCGCGCCCAACGAAAAAGTATTTTTCAGTTTGCATTGTATGCCGAAAAAGACGAAAATGGCTATTTGAATCTGAAATTACAAAAAGCCGATGGTCGAAAGCGTGAAATCACTTCTTTTACCTCCATTCAAGAAGGAAAAAATGCTTTGTTCCGAATTACAGCTCATTATAATTTATGTCAAAAATTGACTGGGTTGTATCAAACCAAAAAAGAATGTTTTCAATACAAAATAAAAGAATGCGATGGTGCTTGTATCGGAAGCATTACTCCTGAAGAATACAACGAAAGAGTACAGGAATTTATCACAAAAAATAGTTTCAAAAACAACAATATGATTCTCATTGACCGTGGTCGAAAAATGGGTGAACATTCAGCTATTTTAATCGAAAACGGAATCTATAAAGGCTACACTTTTTATGATTTAAATTACCAAATTACTAATATCGAAATCCTGAAAAATATTTTAATTCCTATGCAAAACAATCGGGATACACGAAATATAATTCAATCACATATCCGAAAAAGCAAAAACTTGAAAGTAATTCATTTTTGATTTCAGATTTTATGAAATAT
>CAMAWK010000228.1 GCA_945861915.1 Flavobacterium psychrophilum
CAAATGTATAGTATTAAAAGATATATTGAAATCAAAAACTGAAAAACACATACGCCAATTTGTCACTTTTAACAGTATTGGTATTTTATTTGTCTATGGGGATTGTATTGTATAACTCCAAAAAAAAATTAAAAATGTCAACAGGAAAAATCAATGTTTCAGTAGAAAACATCTTCCCATTAATTAAAAAGTTCCTTTATAGTGATCACGAGATTTTTTTACGTGAATTAATTTCAAATGGAACAGATGCAACTTCAAAATTAAAACACCTCATTAGCATTGGTGAAGCCAAGGTGGAATATGGCAATCCAATTATTGAAGTGAAAATTGATAAAGAAGCTAAAAAAATTCACATCATCGACCAAGGTTTGGGAATGACCGCTGATGAAGTTGAAAAATACATTAATCAAGTGGCTTTTTCTGGAGCCGAAGAATTTTTAGACAAATACAAAGATTCCGCTAAAGATTCTGGAATTATTGGGCATTTTGGTTTGGGTTTTTACTCCGCTTTTATGGTAGCCGAAAAAGTAGAAATCATCACAAAATCATACAAAGACGAGCCAGCTGCTCATTGGACATGCGACGGTAGCCCTGAATTTACTCTTGAACCAGCTGATAAAACCGACCGAGGAACTGAAATCATTCTTCATATTGCCGAAGATTCATTAGAATTTTTAGAAAATTCTAAAATTTCAGGTTTGCTAAACAAATACAATAAGTTCATGCCGATTCCAATTAAATTTGGAACCAAAACGGAAACACTTCCTAAACCAGAAGATGCTCCTGAAGATTACGTAAATGAAACAATAGAAATAGATAATATTGTCAATAATCCGAATCCGGCTTGGACAAAACAACCAACTGAATTAACAGATGCAGATTATAAAAATTTCTATCGTGAAATGTATCCAATGCAGTTCGAAGAGCCTTTGTTTCATATTCATTTGAATGTAGATTATCCATTTAACTTGACAGGTATTTTGTACTTTCCAAAACTTGGAAACGATATGCAAATCCAAAAAGACAAAATTCAATTGTACCAAAATCAGGTGTATGTAACTGATAATGTGGAAGGAATTGTTCCTGAATTTTTGATGATGCTTCGTGGTGTGGTTGATTCTCCAGATATTCCTTTGAATGTTTCTCGTTCAGGATTACAAGCAGACGGTGCCGTGAAGAAAATATCCAATTATATCACTCGAAAAGTAGCCGACAAACTCAAAAGTTTGTTTACAGAAAACAGAGCTGATTTTGAAGCAAAATGGAATGATATCAAAATCGTTTTGGAATACGGAATGCTTTCTGAGGATAAATTCTACGAAAAAGCAGGAGCTTTTGTTTTGTATCCAACAGTTGATGAAACATACTTTACTTTAGAAGAAATCAAAGAAAAACTAAAGGAAAAACAAACAGATAAAGATGGGAAATTAGTTGTTCTATATGCTGGAAACAAAGAAAATCAGCATTCTTATATTGAAATTGCTAAAGAAAAAGTCTATGAAGTATTGTTGCTAGATTCTCCGATTATTTCTCATTTAATTCAAAAAATCGAAGGCGACAATCAGGATATTAGCTTTGTTCGAGTAGATTCTGATCACATTGATAATTTAATCAAAAAAGAAGAAACTTCTATTTCTAAATTATCGGATGATGAAAAAGAAAGTTTAAAATCATCGTTAGAAACGTATATCCCAAAAGCATATACAGTACAATTGGAAGCCTTAGACAGCAATGCATCGCCTTTTATAATTACGCAACCAGAGTTTATGCGCAGAATGAAAGAAATGAGTCAAACTGGCGGTGGCGGTATGTTCGGAATGGGAAATATGCCCGAAATGTATAATTTAGTGGTTAATACCAACTCTGAATTGGCTAGTTCAATTTTGAATACTTCAGACAAATCAATACAAGAAAGTTTAGTCAAACAAGCATTGGATTTAGCTAAATTATCTCAGAATTTATTGAAAGGTGAAGAACTAACTGCTTTTGTTAAAAGAAGTTTTGAATTAATCAAATAGATTTTATCTGTCAAGTTATAGCAAAAAAAAGAGGGTTTCAAACCCTCTTTTTTTGTTGTAATTAATTGATAAATCCGTTGGAATAATTAATAATTAACATACTCTTTAATTTCAAGACCGTATCCAATCATCCCCACTCGCTTTGTGTGCTCAGTGTTCGATATTAATTTAATTTTAGAAATGTCTATGTCGTGCAAAATTTGGGCGCCAATTCCGAAATCTTTGGTATCAATTACAATTTTTGGCGCT
This sequence comes from Flavobacterium psychrophilum, assembly GCA_945861915.1. Classification (GTDB taxonomy): domain Bacteria; phylum Bacteroidota; class Bacteroidia; order Flavobacteriales; family Flavobacteriaceae; genus Flavobacterium; species Flavobacterium psychrophilum_E. Next base: position 2,268 of record CAMAWK010000228.1, read on the forward strand.
TTGAAAATACCTTTTTCTTGCAAGGATTTTAGTTCTGAAATTCGGTTTAAAAAATTAAACGATTGCATGTCTTGATTAATAAAAATCACAGCACCTCTACCCTGTTCTGTTATGATTTTGAAGATGTCATCTAGTTGTTTGTCGGCATTATTTGTCAAAGTTCCCAACAAATCATTATTAACTTGAGTTGAATTGATTCGAGTTAAAATTGCATCACCGAGATTCCAAGTTCCTTTGGTGAGCGCAATATGAACTTGCTTATTGGTTGTTTGCTCATACGCTCGCAATCTAAAAACTCCAAAACGAGTTTCGATATCAAAATCCTCTTTTTTGACAATTAAACTATCATGTTGCATTCTGTAAGCAACTAAGTCTTCGATTGAAACTAACTTTAAATCAAACTTTTTTGCTACTTCGAAAAGTTCAGGTAATCTTGCCATTGTTCCATCTTCGTTCATGATTTCAACAATAACTCCTGCTGGTTTAAAACCTGCTAATCTAGCAAAATCAATAGCTGCTTCTGTATGACCGGTTCTTCGTAAAACACCTCCTTGTTTGGCAACTAAAGGAAAAATATGTCCTGGTCGGGCTAAATCATACGGTTTTGTATTTCCGTCAATTAAAGCTAAAACTGTTTTGGCTCTGTCCGATGCGGATATTCCCGTTGTAACTCCATTCCCTTTTAGGTCAACCGAAACAGTGAATGCAGTTTCTAGATGATCGGTGTTGTTAGCTACCATCGGTCTTAATTCTAATTCTTTACAACGATTTTCTGTTAAAGGAGCGCAAATTAAACCCCGACCGTGAGTTGCCATAAAATTGATCATTTCTGGAGTCACTTTTTCGGCTGCAGCCAAGAAATCGCCTTCATTTTCTCGGTCTTCATCATCGACTACAATTATTATTTTTCCTTGTCGAATGTCTTCGATGGCCTCTTCAATAGTATTTAATTGGATCTTTGATATCATTTTATATTGGAAATAAATATTTTTAATTTTGAGTTATACTCTCTTTAAGTATTTTTTTATTGTATAAATATAGAAAGAAGTAAAATGGGAATCCAGCCGCAATTGAAATTGCAACTCCTGGTTCAATTGATTTACCAATTAATTTGCCTATTTCTTCTATTTTATTTTGAGCGATATAAATGAAATAGTAAAGAGAAAGTATAAGTATGATTTCAAGAATTATTAATAAAGTATTGCTTGGATTATTTTTTACAACAAAAA
>CAMAWK010000229.1 GCA_945861915.1 Flavobacterium psychrophilum
TGCATTTCTCAAATTTAATACGTTTTAGGTTCGGTTTTCGTTTTATTTATAAACAATTTTATGTCAATAATTACCCTTACTACCGATTACGGCTTAAAAGACCATTTTGTGGGTGCTTTGAAAGGGAAAATTTTATCTGAACATCCTCCCGTCAATATTATTGATATTTCACACGATATTGACCCATTTAATACCGTTGAAGCCAGTTATATTATTGGTGCAGCCTATAGTAGTTTTCCAAAAGGAACAGTGCATATTATTGGGGTTGACATCGAATTAAACAAAGAAAACAATCACATTGTAATGCAGTGGAATGACCATTATTTTATTGCTGCCGATAATGGAATTTTGAGTATGCTTTCGCAAAAAATTGTCCCTCAAAAAATTGTTAACATTAATATTCACGATAGATTGCATGAAGGCGCTACCGATTTGGATGTTTTTGTAAAAGTGGGGTGTCATATTGCTAAAGGAGGGTTACTCAACGTGATTGGCAAAGAAATTAAAACCATCAAACAAGTAACTGATTTACAGGCTGTGGTTTCCAACGATGGGAATTTGCTAAAAGGATATGTAATTTATATTGATCATTTTGGGAATGTGGTGACTAATATTTCTAAAAAACAATTCTTAGAAGTTGCCAAAGGCAGATCCTACGAAATTGTATTAAAAACCAAAAACATCAAAACGATATTGCCCAATTATTCCGCCATTGCCACATCAGATAAATATGAAATCAAGAATTATGAGGGCGAAAAATTAGCTCTATTTAACGAAGCTGGTTTTCTGGAAATTGCTGTTTTTAGAAGCAATCCATCCAAAGTAGGTTCGGCAAATAGTTTGTTGGGATTGAATTATAGAGATAACATAACAATTAAATTTGTTTAACGTTTTTTTAGTTTCAAGTTGAACAACTTTGAACCTTAAACTTTAAACTTTTTAAACAAAAATTTTAATGAAATCAATTGTTTTAAGAGAAATAAAATCCTTTTTTGGTTCGCCTATTGGCTATTTAGTCATTGCTCTTTTTTTGATTGGCAATGGTTTATTCCTCTGGGTTTTTGAAGGAGAATATAATATTTTAAATACTGGTTTTGCAGATTTGAGTCCGTTTTTTACATTGGCTCCAGCCATGCTTATTTTCTTAATTCCAGCTGTCACCATGCGCAGTTTTTCGGATGAAAAAAAGCAAGGAACATTAGAATTATTGCTCACAAAACCTGTTTCGATTTGGCAAATAGCCACTGGAAAATTTTTGGGTTCGGTGCTCTTAATCGTAATGGCAATTATTCCAACTTTTTTATATGTAAAAGTAGTATCCGATTTGGGAATGCCCGAAGGCAACCTCGATATGGGAAGCACTATCGGTTCTTATTTGGGTTTATTATTATTAATTTCATCTTATTGTGCCATCGGGATTTTCGCTTCTACACTATCCGACAATCAAATTGTAGCTTTTTTAATTTCGTTATCAATCTGCTTTTTTTGCTACTTTGGTTTTGAGAGCATTTCTCAAATTATACCTAGTTTTCAAAGTCAAATTTCTAGTTTTGGCATGCTGAATCATTTCAAAAGCATCGGTCGTGGCGTAATAGATACTCGAGATGTCATTTATTTTGTGAGCATTACCGTTTTCTTCCTTTCATTGACCGTTTACAAACTAAAATCGATACAATTGCAATGAAAAATTCAAATTTAAAATCGGTTTTATTTATTGTTGTCGTACTCGTTATTTTAAATCTAATTAGTGCTTCCTTTTTTTATCGATTTGATTTAACCAAAGACAAAAGATTTACCCTTTCGCCTACTTCATTAGCCATAGTCGAACAGGTAAAAGAACCACTTTTCATAGAATTGTATTTAAAAGGCGATATGCCAGCAGAATTCAACCGTTTGCAAAATGAAACACAGCATTTATTAGAAGAATTTCAAGCCTATAACTCCAATATTAGTTTCAGATTTGTAAATCCTTTAGTCAACAAAGACGAAAGTATGGATGCTATAAAAGAGCTGTACAGAAAAGGGCTTACACCCATAAACATAACCGTTGACGATAAAGGAAAGCAATCGCAAGCCATGGTTTTTCCTTGGGCAATTGCTGTTTATAATAACAAAGAAGTCAACATTCCTTTATTGAAAAACATAATGGGCGCCTCAACGACTCAAAAAGTAATTGGTTCAGTACAACATCTTGAATATTCGATTGCTGACGCCATTAATAAAATTACTACTCAAAAGAAAAAAACAATTGCCGTATTAAAAGGAAATGGTGAATTACCCGATATTCTGATGGCTAAATTCTTGTTACAAGTCCGCGAAAGTTATCATATTGGTCCTTTTACGTTGGATTCAGTTGCAAAAAATCCATCCGGTAGCTCGGAAGCATTACAAAAATATGATTTGGCTATTATTGCAAAACCTACCGAAGCCTTTTCTGATTCAGAAAAACAAGTTTTGGATCAATACATCATTAATGGTGGAAAAACTATATGGCTTCTAGACCAAGTCAATATGGAAATGGATAGTTTATACACCAGTTCAGGTTCTAATTTAGCCTTTCCGAGAGATTTAAATTTGAACGATTTATTTTTTAAATATGGTGTCAGAATCAATCCTGATTTAGTAAAAGACGAACAAGGAAGTCCGATTCAATTAGCTTCAGGTGAACAAGGAAGCGAAACGCAATTCCAAGAATTCAATTGGAAGTTTGCCCCACAAGTATATCCAATTAGTAGCCATCCGATTGTAAAAAATTTAGGTGGAATAAAATTTGATTTTGCTAATTCGATTGACACATTAAAGAACGGAATCAAGAAAACAGTGCTATTGCAATCGTCTTTTTATTCTAAAAGAATTGGTTGCCCATTCGAGGTTAATTTAAACAGTGTAACCGAAAAAACCACACCAACCGATTATTTGAACAAAGGATCAATTCCACTGTCGGTTTTATTAGAAGGTAATTTTCATTCGGTTTTTGAAAACCGGGTGTTATCATTTGAACAAAAAACGTTTAAACCTAAAGGAAAATCTACTAAAATGATTGTGATTTCGGACGGTGATTTGATACGAAATCAATTAGATAAAAACTTTCAACCCGTTGAATTAGGCTATGATCAAAGATCAGGAAATCTATACGACAACAAAGATTTTATAATGAATTCAGTCAATTATTTATTGGACGATAAAGGACTTATTAACATTCGAGGCAAAGAACTCGATTTGGCTTTGTTGGATAAAGAAAAAGTATACGAAAGGTACACGGCAACTCAATTCATTACTATCGGGCTTCCGATACTATTTTTACTTCTTTTTGGCTTCGTTTTTACGCTCATTAGAAAGAAAAAATACAGCCGTTAATGTTAATAAAAAAATCAAAAAAGTAAAATAGTTTGCAATATATTTGTTGCTACTGTTTGTTTTTTCTAACATTCAAAATTCATATTAAAATAAATAAA
>CAMAWK010000230.1 GCA_945861915.1 Flavobacterium psychrophilum
AAACCAATTTTGGCGGCTGTAGAAGAAGTAATTCCTGAAGAGTTAAATATTACCGTGAAACAAGTAGAAACTGTGGCTACAGCTACTACTCCATTTGATGCTATTTCGCCTTTAGAAATGACTATCGAGGAAACTTTGAAATTTAGAGCTGACGAAAGAAGACGAAAACTAAAAGATTTTAATTATAAATTTCACAACACTATTTCTAGAGTAGACGAACTCGAAAAAGAACCAGCCTACAAAAGACACGGAATCGATTTATCGGCTTCACAATCGAATAATCAAAATTCAAGATTCTCTGTTGGGACAGATAGTAATAATGATACTCAAGTACGGTTAAACAACTCTTACTTGCACGATAACGTAGATTAATCCTTATTGAATACAATTAAATAACCCGAAAATGGAGATTCCGATTTCGGGTTATTTTTTGGGGTGAATTATAGAAGTAAGCTCAAAATGAACTTTACCCATTAAAGAAGAATTTGATAATTTGTAATTAATTATTTATATATTTGGTTTAAATAAAGTATGACGCTTGTCATACATATCTACCCAAAACGGGTGGTTTTGTATGATTCTGTCATACATATATACAAGTTAGCAGCAAGCAAAAAAATCAGAAAACATAACATACTTGAATGAAATTAAAAAACATATTATTAATTAATTTTTTAGGAATTTTTTATTTGACATATAGTCAGAAAAACATTCATTTTGAGCAAATAGCATTTGAATATTATAAAGACTCAATATTGAAGGACTATCAACCTAAAAACAAATTGACAATTAGTCTAAAAGCACAAGAGGATTTATCATATTGGAATGTTGATTGTCTAAAAGAATTTAAACTTAATATTAATGATACAGCTGCCGCAGTAATTTCTGCAATTGGTACTGAAGATTTAAAAATTGGAATTGATAATAGGTTCAAAACAAAGAAATTCAAGAAAAAGAATCTTCCAATGATTTTTGCAACAATATTTTCAAGTTTTGAAAATGATAAAAATATTGTCGGAATCATTGAGAACTTCGATGGAAAAATTCATACTTATCTTTTTCATATTAATGCAGAAGGTGAAATTAAAAAATGGTGCAAAGGAATATTTAATTGATTAAGAAAGATTGCCAGCTGCTAACACTTGCTAAAACTCATGACTAGTTTTTCGGTAAATTGTTCGTTTACTTTTCATAACTTCGCTTGGTTGGTTATGGAAAAAAAGCTTTCCAAAAGCCGCCACAAGCTTCTAGTAAGGAAACGTTGTCAACAGAAAAAATTGATGTGTGATAATATGAATTTTCAACCATTGAAAATGAAATCTATGAAGAGTTGGAAGAAGAGTTAGACATTGCCGCAGCAGATACTATTGAATATAAAAATCAAGAAATTGAATAATGAACGACCAGCAAAAAACATCCATCCGTTTTTTTGACGACCGTGAGGTTCGTGCCTTATGGGACGAGCAAAACGTTAAGTGGTGGTTTTCTGTTTTGGATATTGTTGGTGTTTTGAATCAAGAAACCGATTATACCAAAGCTGGTAACTACTGGCGTTGGTGGAAACGAAAATTGATTAAAGAAGAAGTTCAGTTCGTGAGTGATACTCACAGACTGAAATTAACTGCCGCAGACGGTAAAAAATACCTAACCGACACCTTGGATAGCGATGGAATTATTACCTTGGCAAAACATTTTCCTAACAATAAAGCCATAGGTTTTTTAGACTGGTTTTTATACAGCGATAACAGTATTGACGGACAAAGCAAGAAAAAAGCATATTCACTTTTTGAAAGTAATTTGATTGACGAAATTGCGATAGGCACTGCCAAAGGTTTACAGCAAATTCATGGGTATTTGTTTGGTGGTTTATATGATTTTGCTGGGCAATTAAGAACTAAAAGCATTTCTAAAGGGGGCTATCAATTTACACCTGCCCATTATTTAGCAACACATTTAGCAAAAATTGAAGACATGCCCGATGCTCATTTAGATGAAATAATAAATAAATATGCAGCTATGAATATTGCCCACCCATTTATGGAAGGCAATGGTAGAAGCACTCGTATATGGCTGGATTTATTATTAAAAAAACGACTGAAAAACTGTGTAGATTGGAGTAAAATTGGCAAAACCGATTATATGAACGCCATGATCATTAGTACTGTTGATAGCAGCGAATTGTTAAAATTGATAAAAAACGCTATAACAACTGATATTGACAGCCGAGAAATGTATGTGAAAGGAATTGACTACTCGTATTACTATGAAGAAAACTAAAGAAATAGGAGTGAATGGAAAACATAATTAGCAATTTATTACTTTAATTTTAACTCAATTTGGAAATAATCGCTTCAAAATCAGTACTCGGTGAGGCACAGGTTTGGTTTTGGCACAAATAAAATAGATTCTGTCCAGCAACAAATCGGGCTTTTAGAAATGGTAAATTTGATTCGGTTTTTGTACCTGCTAAAATCAGATTAGGAAGGTATAAATGGTTTATTTTGTGCCCATATTCTAAGGCTAAATCCCCGCAAATCGCTACTTCTTTGTTTGCATCGGAAAAATGAAGTGCCAAATCCAACCAATTAGAAAAAGCCGATGGATAGGAAATCGATGGTACTATGGTTTGTACCATTTGTCTTGCTATTTTTTCGTATTCCCTATTTTCAAAATAAATACTCAACAAAAATAGATTTTTCCCCATCACAGAATTCGAAGCGGGAATTACATTGTCTTCGGTTTCAAAATGAGTTGCTATTAATGCTTCATCTAAATCGGAAGTAAACCTAAAAAATCCTGTTTCTGAATCATAAAAATGAGCCAAGCTATAATCCGTCAACTTTTTGGAATGATGCAACCATTGTTCGTCAAAACTGACTTCGTACAAACGGATAAAAGCGGCAATAACTAAAGAGTAATCCTCTAAATAGCCATTAATAGTGCTTTTTTGGTTTTTGTAACTATGCCATAAATTGCCTTCGCTTGACCAAAGAGAATCAACTATAAATTGTCCGTTTTTCAGGGCTATTTCAAGGTATTTTTTGTCATTCAAAGCGGTATAAGCATCCACAAATCCTTTGAGCATAATAGCATTCCAAGAAGTCAAACATTTATCGTCTAATCGTGGTTTTGAGCGTTTTTCTCTTTCGATGAAAAGGATTTGTTCCCATTTTTTCTTTTTGGCCTCGAGTTCTGAAAGAGCTATTTTGTTGGATTGCGCAATTTGTACTAACGAACTAGTTTGAATCAAAACATAATTCCCTTCTTCCCATAATCCAAAAGAATTGATATTAAAAACTTGACTAAACAAATTAAAATCATCCCCAATTATGGAGTGAAGCTCTGGAAGTGTCCAAATATAAAACGCCCCTTCCTCGAGATGATTTTCTGGATTTAGACTATCGGCATCCAACGCACTATAAAAACCTCCTTCGGG
>CAMAWK010000231.1 GCA_945861915.1 Flavobacterium psychrophilum
ACTGGTATAAACCATTCTAGATTCAAAGCTATTTTACGGTCCGCAAGAGTCGCAAGGCAGGAAATCAGGGACGCTTTACAGCGTTAAAACTGTTTAGTAAGCCTGAATTAAAATAATTAAGTAGCTATCCAAAACAAAAAAGTCCCCGCATTGGCGGGGACTTTTGATATAAAATAACTTTGTTCTTAGAAACCGTAAACTACAGCCAATGTAACTTGAGAAGCTGATTTTGTAGCCATCATATTAGAATCAAAAAACATCTCTTCAGAACCACTATCCATTCTAAATTCTGGAATAAAAGTTAAACCACCAGATTTTAAGTTAGCGGATAAAGTGAAAGCTGTAACTGATTCGTCTCCTACTACTGCACTATAAGAACCACTGTCTTTTTTAGCTTTAAAGTTCTCAGCACGTAAAGCTAAACTAAAGTTTTTATTCACTGCATAAGATGGATACAATGCAAAACCTGTAAATCCACCATCAGAATCTTCATCAGCATCTGAAAAATCAGCTACGTTTAAACCTAATTTGAATTTTTCTGTAATTTGGTAAGCAGCTGTTAAATCAATAATAGTTCCTGAAGCTGAACCATCTAAGAAATTGATGTAAGCAGATAAACCTTCAACTGGCGTTAATGCTAATTGTGCTCCAACAGCATTTAAACCTAAATCTTGGTTTGCTTGGTATACATTCCATTGATCGTTAAATAAACCAGCCATCAAAGATACTTTACGTGAAAAAGCATAGGTAGCTTTCACACCCGCATTTTGGAATGGTCCGTTGGTAAACAAATAAGAAGTTGAATACTGAAGATTAGATAATGGTGAAATTACCTCATATCCTACAAAAGTTGCCATATAACCAGCTGTCAAAGTTAATTTTTCTGATGCAGCATATGCAGCATACAAATTTTGAATATGGAAAGATTGACCAGCAACATCTGGAATGGATTGACCAGCACCTCTTGGACCAAAAGAAACTTCACCTACGAAAGAAGTTTTGCCTGTTTTTTTCTTTAAAGCAATGTCAATCATACCTAATGACAATGAGTTTTGATCTGTGGCAAAACTAGTTCCAATGTTTTGGTTTCCTGAGAAATCATTCTTGTAGTACAAATCAGCAGAACCTGTGATTTCTAGTGGTGTGTCTTGTGCAAACGTCACCGAAGTTGTTAGCGCTAAGGCTAAAATAGTAATTACTTTTTTCATGTTTAATTTAGTTTAATTATTAATTGGGTTATTGATTTCTAAATTCATTTCTATAATTTAGGTTAAACAAATTCAAAGTTAGCCTTTTGATAATTCGATTTTTTTGTCTTAAATAATAGTTTTTAACAAATTTATTAACTATTATTTAACCTAAATAGACAAAAGATGATTTTTCTAGCAGAATTATCAATATCCAAAAATTGTCTATGAAAAAAAATGCATTCCCTAATTTAACATTGGTATATTCTTAAATTGATTTTTGCTTACTTGTCATTAACCGCATTTTTTATTCCATAAATAAATATCCTTTTTTGCTGTTAATTTTAACACAAACATCCTTTTTATTAACTCTTAAAATTTACTTTTGCATGATAACTTGTGAAATATATTATTTTTGTTCTTAGCATATATTTTTTTTTATTTTAAGGTTTTATCGGGTTTTGTGTGAAAAGCAAAAAAAACAAAATTAATCCGCCATCCATTAGGCAGTTTATCAATGGAATAAACCATTAAGAATATTAAGAAAATTAAGTTTTAGTCCGCTTAATGAACCTTAATATCCTAATAGTTTGAAAAACAAGATAAATGCTCACACTATTTCCAGAAGAACCATTTTTAAATTTTTAAAATCCAATCATGTCAAAAAAAACAAACCTTCTTTCGTACCTCAAATCTGATTTTGCCTCAGGTTTAGTGGTTTTTTTAGTGGCATTACCACTATGTTTGGGAATTGCACTTGCAAGTGGCGCACCCTTGTTTTCAGGTATTATTTCAGGAGTTATCGGTGGTATTGCTGTCGGATTTTTGAGTAAATCACATCTAAGCGTTTCGGGACCTGCAGCGGGTTTAACAGCTATTGTATTAACAGCCATAACTGATTTGGGTGCATTTAATATTTTTTTACTAGCTGTCCTTTTGGCTGGACTGATACAACTCGTTTTGGGTTTTATTAAGGCAGGAACCATATCTAACTATTTTCCGACCAATGTAATCGAAGGAATGTTGGCGGGAATTGGGGTTATCATTTTTTTGAAACAAATTCCACATGCTTTTGGTTATGACAAAGACTACGAAGGCGATTTAGCCTTTCTTCAAAATGACGGAAAAAATACTTTTTCAGAATTATTTGAAACCTTAGGACACATTCAGTTAGGTTCTGTTATTATTACTGCTATTTCACTTTTTATATTGATTTCTTGGACAAAAGTTACTTTTTTAAAACAATTAAAACTAGTTCCCGCAGCACTTATTGCAGTAATTGTAAGTGTAGTTGTTAACGAATTTTTTATTCGTTCTGGAAGTAGTTTATCTATAAAAAGTGATCATTTGGTTGGATTACCTGTTCCACAATCTATTGAAGAATTTAAAACTATTTTCATTTTTCCTGATTTTACAGCTATAACCAACACAAAAGTTTGGATTGTTGCCATTACAATCGCTGTAGTTGCTTCTATTGAAACCTTATTATGTATAGAAGCTGCCGACAGAATGGACGCTCAAAAAAGATATACCGACACCAATGTCGAATTAAAAGCACAAGGAATTGGAAATATACTAAGTGCTTTATTAGGTGGTTTACCAATGACTTCGGTGGTTGTAAGAACATCTGCTAATAATAATGCTGGTGCCAAATCGAAGATGTCAGCTATCATTCACGGAATTTTATTATTGATTAGCGTGGTCGCTATTCCTACTATTTTGAATAAAATACCTTTAGCTACTTTGGCTGCTGTACTCTTATTGGTTGGTTATAAATTAGCAAATCCTAAAACTATCATTCATTTTTGGGAAAAGGGAAAATACCAATTCATACCATTTGTCGCGACATTATTAGCTGTAGTTTTTACAGACTTACTCAAAGGTGTGGCGCTTGGAATGATCATTAGTATTGTTTTTATCTTGAAAGGAAATATGCAAAGGGCATATAAATTTAGAAAAGAAGAGTATCATGATGGCGATGTCATTCATATTGAATTGGCTCAAGAAGTTTCGTTTTTGAATAAAGCAGCTATCAAATCTACTTTAGCATCGATTCCTTCAAACTCAAAAGTAGAAATTAATGCTTCTGATACGGTTTATATAGCTCACGACGTATTGGATTTGATTAAAGAGTTCAAAAAAATCAAATCAAAAGAAGAAAACATAAAAGTAAAACTAGTAGGATTTAAAAAAGAATATGGATTAGTTGGAACTGGAGAAGAAGAAAAACACGTATT
>CAMAWK010000232.1 GCA_945861915.1 Flavobacterium psychrophilum
TTTGCGGTGGTGAATAAAGAAAAAGAGTTACTGGGAATTGTGCATTTTAATACCATCAGAGAAATTATTTTCAATCAATATCGAGTAAAATTTACTTTGGTAAAAGAAGTAATGACAGCTCCAATAGAGGTTATTTATCCAACCGATAGCATGGAAATTGTCATGAATAAGTTCGAAAAATCAAAAGTGGTCTTTTTACCCGTACTTAAAAACTCTAAGTACTTTGGTTTTATTTCAAAGTCAGTTGCTTTAGAAGCCTATAGAACAAAGCTAAAGTCGATGACTATCGAATAAAGTATAAAAAATATTGGTCTCAAAAAATAGCTAGAAAACTAAATTCAAGACCAATAAATACAATTCTCATACGCAGTTAAACCATATTACAAAACTCGTTTCCTCTTCCTGTTTTCAATATAATTGTCGATAGCTTCCTTGGAAGTGTACCAATTTCTACCCTCTTTGTAAGCATCTATTTTGCCTGTTCGAGCCAATAAACTGACGTATTCTTGACCATAAGGAGTATTCGGTTCGCTCACAATATCAATGATAGGCTGATACTCATAAGTATTGCCCGGCATAGCATTCAAATAAATATTTAAAGTACGTTCCAAAGCCTGACACATCAAAAGCAGTAGTTTTTGATAATTGCCATTATTAGCCTGATTGAGTGCTTCATAATACTTGCTTCTATCGTTTTTGAGGATAATAGCAGGTGGAAAACCACAACGCATCAATAGCAAATTCATAGCCAATCGCACCATTCTACCATTGCCATCAAAAAAAGGATGAATCCAAACGAGTTTATGATGAAAGATTGTAGCCAACTCAATATCATTCAATTCTAAAGGATTGGTATTGATAAAATCAATCAATTCATCCAGCAAATCCGGAACTTTATTGGCGTTTGGAGGTACAAAATTAGCTCCCGAAATACGAACGCCACCATTGCGGAGTCGACCTGCAAAATCATCTTCAATAGAACGCAAAACCAAACCGTGCAAAGACAAAACATCAATACTTCGCAATACATACTCATCATTAATTATAGAAAACAAATAATCAATCGCTTTATCGTGATTGTGTGTTTCAAAATGCTCTCGAAGCGATTTCCCTTTGATAGTAATTCCTTCTCGAAGCACCATTTGTGTTTCACGCAAACTCAAAGTATTCCCTTCTATACTGTTCGAATTGTAGGTCCATTCTATAGATAAACTTTCTCTGATTTTGTTCAAAGCGATGTTGGGCAAAGGTCTGCTGTCTTGCAACTTTTGCTTTTTTTCGTACAATCGTTCAAAGGTTGATTGAAACTCGTTTCTATATCCTACATCTATTTTCCACATAACCCCACAAAGATACAAATTTATCGGATATATCTATTTTTTTTACTATCCGATAGTAATATTTTTTTATTCTGATGAATTCATTTTGATAGTTTGTAGTATATTTTGCATATATTAGCTGAATAAAAGGAAATGCTTTTTTAGTGTAAAGCCAACAAAAATCAGAGTACTAAGTCTGATTTTATAAAATATAATTACAAGTTGGTAAATTTTTAGAGAAATAAACTAACCGAAAACAAACACAAATTTAAAATTATGAGAAAATTTATTTTAATAATGATATTTTTAACAACAATTACAAATGCGCAAGAATATAAATTAGAAGAAAAAACTGTTACAGGTGTTTTTGAAGTTAAAGAAAAAACGAAAGCTGAGATTTTCGCTTCAATAAATAAATGGATTTCTATAAATTATAATTCTGCAAAAAATGTAGTTCAAATGAATGATTTAGAATCAGGAACAATTATTATAAAAGGTATTAATGAAGTGAGCTATAAAAACTCAATGAAAGAGCTTTATCCGAATAATAAATACGTAGAAGAATATAGTAAAACTAAATTTAATCATCTTATAGAGATAAATATTAAAGACAATAAATTTAGAATTATCTATAAAATAATAGACATTGCTACAGAGGATGTTGGTTTTAATTCTTTAATTTTCAAATGTATTAGTTTTGATGAAATAAACGAAAGCACAATTACTGAATATAATGATAAAATGGAAGGATTTTTGAAACAAGGATTAATTGGAAAAGAAAAACGAGAAAAATTCAAATCTATGACAAAACCAATGTTTGAAGGATTGAGTAATAGTTTGGTAAATGACATAAAAGCGACAATAGAATCAATTGAAAAGTCAATTACTGAAGCTACAAAAGACAAATGGTAAAATCGTTAAAAACCAATAATCACAACTTCTCCTTCAAATATTTCGCTGTGATTGATTTTTTGTTTCTACTAATCTCTTCGGGAGTGCCTTCTGCGAGTAATTGACCTCCATTTTCGCCACCTTCAGGACCTAAATCGATAATCCAGTCGGCACATTTTATTAAGTCAAGGTTGTGTTCGATCACCAAAATCGAATGTCCTTTGTCTATCAAAGCGTCAAACGAAGCCAATAATTTCTTGATGTCGTGAAAATGCAATCCTGTGGTGGGTTCGTCAAAAACAAACAGCGCTTTTTCTTTGGTAGCTCCTTTTACTAAAAACGAAGCTAGTTTAATACGTTGTGCTTCGCCACCCGAAAGCGTTGAAGAAGATTGCCCTAATTGTACATATCCCAAACCAACATCTTGCAGCGGTTGTAATTTTTGAGTGATTTTTGTTTGTTTGTGGTCAGTAAAAAAAGCGATAGCATCATCGATTGTCATCGTGAGAATATCGTGAATGTTTTTGCCATTAAACCCGACTTCCAAGACTTCTTTCTTGAATCGTTTGCCATTACAGGTTTCGCAAGGCAACTCGACATCTGCCATAAAAACCATTTCAACATTAATACTTCCGTCGCCTTTGCAGGTTTCGCAACGACCGCCATCTACGTTAAAAGAAAAATGTTTGGCTTGATAGCCTCTAATTTTTGATAATTTTTCTTTGGCAAACAATTCCCGAATATCATCATAAGCCTTAATATACGTCACAGGATTCGAACGAGAACTTCTTCCAATCGGGTTTTGATCTACGTATTCTATATGCTGAATTTTGTGATAATAGCCACGCATTTCGGTAAATTGTCCTGCCTTATCTCCTACTCCATCCAGTTTTTTTTGCATGGCGGGAAACAAGATTTTCTTTACCAAAGTACTTTTTCCACTCCCGGAAACTCCCGTAATAACGGTCAAACACTCCAAAGGAAATTTGACATCTATGTTTTGTAAATTGTTTTCTCTCGCCCCTAGAATTTCAATGTAATTACTCCACTTTCTGCGAATTCTGGGTGTTTTAATTTCGAGTTCTCCGTTTAGGTATTTCGCTGTTAATGAAGTCGATTTCAGGATTTCGTTATAGGTTCCTTGAGCGACTAATTCGCCCCCAAAAGTCCCCGCTTCGGGACCAATATCAATAATCATATCGGCGGC
>CAMAWK010000233.1 GCA_945861915.1 Flavobacterium psychrophilum
AACTAGGAAAATAAAAGCGGGGAGTTGGAAGTTGGGAGAAAGAAGTAAGAAAATTAGAATTTAAAAAAATTATATATGCTTTACTATTTATTTGAATATTTAGACAAAACACTAAATATACCTGGAACTGGTGTATTTCAGTACATCACTTTTAGATCAGCATTGGCATTAATGTTGTCGTTGCTTTTATCTACGATTTACGGGAAACGAATCATTGGTTTTTTAAGAAAACAACAAATAGGAGAAACAGTTCGTGAATTAGGTTTAGAAGGTCAAAAAGAAAAAGCTGGAACACCCACAATGGGAGGCTTGATTATCATATTTGCCACTTTGATTCCTGTGCTACTTTTTGCTAAACTGCAAAATATATACATCATCCTATTAATTGTAACCACATTATGGATGGGAACCATTGGTTTTATTGACGATTACATTAAAATTTTCAAAAAAGACAAAGAGGGATTAAAGGGAATTTTTAAAGTATTCGGACAAGTTGGTTTGGGTTTTATAGTTGGGACTGTATTGTATTTTCACCCTGGAGTGAATATAAGAACCGATATTCAAAATTTGACAAACTCTCAAAACACAAAAGAAAACACTGTAAATGCAACTCCTGTTTACGAGAAATCGACAGCAACGACCATTCCGTTTTTTAAAAATAACGAATTTGATTATGCTGAATTATTAGCGTGGACTGGCGAAGGATATCGCAATTGGGCTTGGTTAATATTTATTCCAGTAGTGATTTTTATCATTACTGCAGTTTCAAACGGAGCCAATTTAACGGATGGAATAGACGGATTGGCAGCTGGCACTTCTGCTGTTTCAGTATTGGCGTTAGGTATTTTCACTTTCGTATCTGGAAATATCATCTTTTCGAATTATTTGAATATTATGTACATCCCCAATTCGGGTGAAATGACTGTTTTTATAGCTGCATTTGTAGGTGCATTGATTGGGTTTCTTTGGTATAATTCGTATCCAGCATCCGTATTTATGGGCGACACGGGGAGCTTAACCATTGGAGGAATAATAGCAGTACTTGCAATTGCTGTTCGAAAAGAATTGCTGATTCCCCTACTCTGTGGAATATTTTTAGCAGAAAATTTATCGGTGGTGATGCAAGTGTCTTACTTCAAATACACCAAGAAAAGATTCGGCGAAGGACGAAGAATATTTTTAATGTCACCATTGCATCATCATTATCAGAAAAAAGGATATCACGAAAGTAAAATTGTAACCCGATTTTGGATTGTTGCTATCATGCTAGCCATTTTATCAATAGTTACATTAAAACTGAGATAAAAATTCAATTAAAATTAGGAATTAAAAATGAAAAGATTAGTAATCCTTGGAGGAGGCGAAAGCGGTGTAGGAACAGCCATTTTGGGAAAGAAAAAAGGATATGCTGTTTTTGTTTCTGATTTTGGAAAAATTAAGGATAATTACAAACAAGTTCTTACAGATAATGCAATTGATTGGGAAGAAGAAAGGCATACTGAAAATCTGATTTTGAATGCCGATGTCGTAATGAAAAGTCCAGGGATTCCAGAAAAAGTGCCGATTGTAAAAAAAATACTTGAAAAAGGAATTCCGGTAATATCAGAAATTGAATTTGCCGCTCCTTTCACAAATGCCATCACAATAGGAATTACAGGAAGTAATGGAAAGACCACTACTACCATGTTAACCTACCATTTGTTAAAATCAGCGGGATTGAATGTTGGACTGGGAGGAAATATTGGTAAAAGCTTTGCTTGGCAGGTTGCTGAAGAAAATTTTGATAGTTATGTGCTGGAATTAAGCAGTTTTCAGCTAGACGGAATTATAGATTACAAACCACAGATAGCCATTATTACTAATATAAGTCCCGATCATTTGGATCGATATGAATACAAATATGAAAATTATATCGCCTCTAAATTTAGAATAACAATGAACCAAAATGAAGATGATTTTCTAATTTATGATGCAGACGATGAAGAAATCTCAAATTGGTTAAAAAATAACAAAACAAAAGCCCAATTAATACCTTTTTCGATATCTAAAAACATCAAAAGAGGAGCCTACTTAAAAGACAAAAAAATGGAAATAAACATGATCAACGAGGAAGAATTTGTAATGGAAACAGAATATATTGCATTAGAAGGAAAGCATAATTTGAAAAATGCTATGGCAGCCACATCTGTAGCAAAATTGATGAAAATTAGAAATGCTACTATTCGTGAAAGTTTATCCAATTTTCAAGGAGTGGAACATCGCCTAGAAAAAGTATTAAAAATTCAAAATGTACAATACATCAATGATTCTAAAGCAACAAATGTAAATGCAGCATTTTTTGCACTAGAGAGTATGATTACTCCAACAGTTTGGATTGTAGGTGGTGTTGACAAAGGGAATGATTACAATGAATTGATGGCTTTAGTACGCGAAAAGGTAAAAGCAATTATATGTCTTGGTGTTGATAATAAAAAAATTATAGATGTTTTTGGAAATGTAGTCGATATGATGATAGAAGTTAGCTCGATGGAAGACGCAGTGAAAATGGCACAACGATTAACTGAAAAAGGTGATACCGTTTTGTTATCTCCAGCATGTGCAAGTTTTGATTTATTCAAAAATTATGAAGATAGAGGCAATCAATTTAAACAAGCGGTAAGGAATTTATAAATTATGTTTTGGATACTAGGTTTTAGATACTAGATTCTAATCCAAAAACCATGACCAAAAACCAAAAACCTCAAACCCAGAACCCAATACCAAAAAATGAAAGAACTAATAAACAGTTTAAAAGGAGATAAAGTAATATGGTCATTTGTGGCTTTATTGGCTTTGTTTTCGTTTATGCCTGTATTTAGTGCGAGTAGTAATTTAGCCTATTCTAATCACGGGACAGGAAACACAATTGGTTATTTACTAAAACATTTGGCTCATATTTTTATTGGTTTTGTCATTATTTATTGGGTTCACAAAGTGCCGTATCACTACTATAAAGGCATTTCAAGAATTGCGTTACCAATAGTTTGGATATTGTTAGGATATACTTTAATAAAAGGAACCGTTATCGCTGGTGCGAATGCGAGTCGGTGGATTCAAGTGCCTTTTATTGGAATAACATTTCAAACTTCGACACTCGCTTCTATTGTTTTGATGTTGTATGTAGCTAGATATTTATCAAAAAAGAGAGAAGTTAAAACTACTTTTCAAGAGTCGCTTTTGGAACTTTGGCTCCCTGTATTTGCTACATTATTGTTTATTTTACCAGCCAATTTTTCTACCGCTGCTTTAATATTTTCAATGGTTTTGATGCTCACTTTCGTGGGTAAATATCCGTTGAAATATATTGGTTTTATAGTAGGCTCAGGTCTAGCTGCCTTAGC
>CAMAWK010000234.1 GCA_945861915.1 Flavobacterium psychrophilum
AGGAATTATATACCATGGAGCGAGTGATGTAGCCGTTTTATTAATCGCTTCTTCATAATAATTCATATACGCATCCCAACAAGCTCTTTCTTTTAAATCACCTGGCGAAAATTTCCAGTGATGTTCCTCGTTCTCCAATCTTCGCAACAACCGTTTTCGCTGCTCTTCTTTGCTCATATGAAAATAGAACTTCAAAACAATTGTTCCGTTTTGCGAAATGTGCTTCTCGAAATTGTTAATTTGTTCCATTCTGTTATCCCAAAAATCTGGCGTAATATCATCTGTTTTCTCAATTCCTGGCAAATTTTCATTCAAAATATATTCGGGGTGAACACGAGTAACCAAAACATTTTCATAATGTGTTCTATTAAAAATCGCAAACTTTCCTTTCTCAGGCAAAGCCAAATAGTGACGCCACAAATAATCGTGCTCTAATTCTGTAGAGTTGGGCGTTTTAAAACTATGAACTACCACCCCACGCGGATTAAATTCCTTAAACACTTCCCGAATCAAACTGTCTTTTCCAGAAGTATCCATGCCCTGCAAACAAATCAAAACACCATATTTATTATGTGAATACATCACATCTTGCAACTCACTCAACTTTGCTTGCACTTTGTCTAATTTGGCTTCTTTTTCTTCCTCATCAGCCTCATTAAACAAGTTTGTGGGAATTTGAGACAGTTGAATTTTCTCAACCACTTTAAAATCATCGGGATTTATAGATATCATAGGAAATAATTTATATTTACAAATTCAAATATACTAAAAATTAGGAGCTTTTTCCCGCTATCGCCTTTATCTCGTTCCGTTTCACTCCACGAGGATATCGGCTCTATCGGGGCTAGGCTATGGGTTATCAATTACATTTATGCAAAATATCACACTCGACACCTTCTGTCAAATATCAGGAATAGGTGCTGCTTCAGGACTATTTTTTAAATACGACACCCTATTTATCATTTCCGACAACAGCACATTTTTGTATCAATACGACCTTTTGGACGAAAAACTAACAAAAATTAAACTCTTTGAAAACAGTCAAGATAGCATTATCAAAAAAAACAAACCTGATTATGAATCCATTACTTTCAAGGATAACAAACTCTATCTTTTCGGCTCTGGCTCGACATCCAAAAGAGAAAAACGAATTTCTTACAATATAGAAACTAAAGAAATAAAAGAAAAAAGTCTCGAAAAATTATATCAAAAACTAAAATCTAAAGCTTCAGTTTCTGATGATGAATTAAATTTAGAAGGCGCATTTTACAATAACAAAAAATGGTATTTCTTTCAGCGAGGAAATGGTTCCGAATCTAAAAACGGAATTTTTATTGTCGATGTTCAAAAAAACATTCAATTCGTTCCTGTTTCTTTACCAAAAATAGATGGTATCGAAGCCACGTTTACCGATGCTATTCTAGTCGAAGATACCATTTATTTTTTGGCAGCTGCGGAAGACACTACTTCTACTTATAATGATGGCGAAATTGCTGGAAGTCTTTTTGGCGCAATGAATTGCCTAACTTTAGAAGTCAATTTTACTGAAATTATCTCACGAGAAAATAAGTTCGAAGGCATTACACTTTACAGCAATAGCATTGACAAAATTGAGTTTTTATTGTGCGAAGACAATGACACCGAAGCATTAGAAACGACTATTTATAAGCTTGTAATAACTTTTTAAAGCTTCCAGCCTTGAAAGGCTGGAAGCTTTAATATTTCACTAAACTTCAACACTTATAAATTCTATTCTCACAGACCCTTCATCATCTATTCGACTTAATTGAATTGGGTGTAAAGTATTGATTAAGTCTGGATTCCAAGGGGTTTTAACTTTGACATAATTTTCGGTAAAACCGTGAATGTATCCTTCTTTATTTTCGCTTTCAAATAAAACTGTTCTGTTCGTACCAATTTGACTTTCGTAAAAAGCACGACGTTTTTTAACGGATAAACCACGTAACATTTTGCTGCGTTTGGCACGAACATTATTAGGAACAACACCCTTCATTTCGGCAGCTTCGGTATTGTCACGCTCAGAATAGGTAAAAACGTGTAAGTAAGAAATATTCAAATCATTCAAAAAATGATAGGTTTCTAAGAAGTGTTCGTCGGTTTCACCAGGAAAACCAACAATTACATCCACACCAATACAAGCATCAGGCAAGACTTCACGGATTTTATTAACCTTTTCAGTATACACTTCACGCTGATATCGACGCTTCATTAACTTCAGAATTTCATTGCTCCCAGATTGCAACGGAATATGAAAATGAGGGACGAATGTTCTGCTTTTAGAAACAAATTCTATTGTTTCATTTTTCAATAAATTAGGTTCAATGGATGAAATTCGCAATCGTTCAATCCCTTCCACTTTGTCTAATTCTTGAACTAATTCTAAGAAAGTATGTTCGTGTTTTTTATTTCCAAATTCTCCTTTTCCGTAATCGCCAATGTTTACACCAGTTAATACAATTTCCTTAATTCCTTGCTCCGAAATTTCTTTGGCATTTTTCAATACATTTTCCAATTCATCACTTCGAGAAATTCCTCTCGCTAACGGAATGGTGCAATAGGTACATTTGTAATCGCAACCGTCTTGCACTTTCAGGAAAGCTCGTGTTCTATCGCCAATGGAATAACTTCCTACATAAAAATCAGCTTCGGCAATTTCGCAAGAATGCACTTCGCCAAAATCATTTTTGGATAAATCGTTAATGTAGTCGGTGATTTTAAATTTTTCGGTGGCACCTAAAACCAAATCAACACCATCTACTGCAGCTAATTCTTCAGGTTTTAATTGTGCATAACAACCAACAGCTGCAATAAATGCTTTGTCGTTTATTTTTAATGCTTTTCGAACTATTTGTTTAAATTGTTTGTCTGCATTTTCAGTAACCGAACAGGTGTTGATGACATACATATCCGCTACTACTTCAAAATCGACACAATCAAATCCTTCGTCTTGAAAACTTCGGGCAATGGTAGAGGTTTCGGAGAAATTGAGTTTGCAGCCTAAAGTATAGAAGGCTACTTTTTTTTTGTTTTCCATAGGTTTGCTCAATTAATGAAACCTGCCTGCCGGTAGGCCGGTCGTTTTAAAAAAATTGAGATAGCAAATTTACAGATAAATAAAAACACACGCAAGGCAAGATTAATTATATATATCCATAAATTTTACCCAACAAAAAACCCCTCATCGCTAGATGAAGGGTTTTCAAAAGAAAGGCGACGACATACTCTCCCACAAATTGCAGTACCATCTGCGCAGGCGGGCTTAACTACTCTGTTCGGGATGGGAAGAGGTGAGCCCCGCCGCAATAACCACCTTAGG
>CAMAWK010000235.1 GCA_945861915.1 Flavobacterium psychrophilum
AAAGCTATTTTCGAATTGTTTTTTCTAAAGGGAAATAGATTTGAGTTAATCTTTAAAAAACGAACTCAAAACAATCAAATGCATTTGTTGTGGATTATTTACGATTGGTTTTTTAACAAAAGATTCATTGGTAATATAAAATAGAGAATCCTTAAATGCGGCAATTCCCTCAATTTGATGAAATGGAAGTTTGAGTTTTATTTTTCGTTTGTTTCCAGTAGAAAAATCATTGTTTTTATAATCATAAAGAAGGTATAAAAAAGTAGTATATTTATTGGTATAACCAGTCAAAACAACTCTTTTTTTGGTTGGCACAAGTGTAGCACCAGTTACAAAACCATCTACATTTATACTTTCTTTGAATTGAGCAAGGTGTTTTCCGGGTGTTTTTGGCAATCGATAAACACTAGTTTTACAGCTTGTCCATTCTTTTGTAAACAAATAAATACTATCCTCCATAACCACAAACGCTTCACAATCAAAGTTAGTAGTATTTGATTTTTGTGGTGAAAAATCGGTTTGATTTTCATATTTAAATTGTATCGTATCAATCACAGGAATATTGGCTAAAAATGACTTTTTCTCGATGCGTAAAATTTGCAAATCGGTTCTATTCCCTCTGTAGTTATTTCCAAAATCACCAACATAAATGTATAAACTATCCTGTGAAATTTCTTCCCAATCAATGTTTTTTACGCCGTTTAAATTGATTTTTTTCTGAATTTTTCCTTCCAAATTTAATCCGTACAAAAGTGTATCGTGATCGTCATTGTGAGTCCAAAACAGATTGTTAAACGCTATTAATCCAGAAGTTTCAGGGATGGAATCGCTTAGTTTTTCGGTTATTTGTGGTTTAATTTTTTTCTTTTTATAGAAACAACTACCATTATTTATGGTAGCTTTTGAGTTGTAATTTTTTGCCAACACATCTGTACAACCTTGCGTTTGTGAATGACAAATAGTAGAAAAAAAAATAAATACTAAGAATGATGATTTCATTATTCAATGATTTTAATTCAAAAGTAATTGTTTAGAATTAAGCTTTTATTGTGTTTGTATTAAATTTTCCAACAATTAACTTTTGTATAGTGTTTACTTAAAATATATCTTTGAAAAATGCAACTCTCCGTCATCATCCTTAATTATAATGTTCGCTATTTTTTGGAACAATGCGTTCTAAGTGTTCAAAATGCTTTAGTGCAAATTGACGGTGAAATTATTGTAGTCGATAATAATTCTCAAGACGATAGTTGTGCGATGATGAAACAACTTTTTCCGAACGTACAACTCATTGAAAACACTTCGAATGTAGGTTTTCCAAAAGGGAATAATATTGGTGTTGCTCAAGCCAAAGGCGAATTTATTTGTATTCTAAATCCCGACACAGTTGTTGCTGAAGATACTTTCACGAAAGTATTGGCTTTTGCCAAAAAACAATCCGATTTAGGAATAGTGGGTGTAAAACTGATAGATGGAACTGGCAATTTTTTGCCCGAAAGTAAAAGAGGAGTTCCGACTCCTTGGGTTGCTTTTACAAAGATTACACAGCTTTATAAAATATTTCCAAAATCACGAATCTGTAATCAATACTATGCTCAACATGTTTCCGAAAAAGAAACAGGGAAAGTCGAAATTTTAGTGGGTGCATTTATGCTAATGAAACGAGATTTATATAAGCAAATTGGCGGTTTTGATGAGGATTGTTTTATGTATTCAGACGATATCGACTTGTCTTATATGGTTTTGAAAAAAGGAAAATCTAACTATTATTTTCATGAAACATCGGTTATTCATTATAAAGGCGAAAGTACCATTAAAGACGGAATGTATATGAAACGGTTCCGTGAAGCCATGAACTTTTTTTATAAAAAACATTTTCGGGTTTCGGTATTGTTCTCGGTGTTTATGGAAATTGGAATTGTTTTTTTCTCTTTTATGAAAATGTTTCAAGGACAACCAAAGTTAAAATTGGCTCCAACTCATTATCTTTTAATTTCTGATAATGAGGAAACTAGAAAAGCATTGGCAAACAAATTGAATCAAAATATAAGTTGTCAAAAATCATTAGAATTGTCGGCAACTTTATCAGGAACTGAAATTATTTTAGACTCAAATTATCTTGATTTTAAGACTATAATTGCATTTATGGAAACGAATAAAAACAAGGGTTTTACATTCAAAATACTTTCTAAATCAGCAAATTATTGCATTGGAAGTGATAGTAGTTTTGATCGTGGAGAAATTATAACAATTGCGGATTTTTAAAATCTGAATTTGTCCAAAATCTATTATTTAAAAGCCTATAACTAAAAATTATTACTAATTTTGCCTAACGAAAAACCAAACCAACTTCGCAGCAACTAATATGGCAAGATTTGAATTGAAACTTCCTGCAATGGGAGAAAGTATTGCAGAAGCAACTATAACCAATTGGCTAAAAGAAGTAGGCGATACAATTGAAGTAGACGAAACTGTGGTAGAAATCGCTACTGATAAAGTGGATAGCGAGGTGCCGAGTGAGGTTTCGGGGATTTTGGTTGAACAATTATTTGCTAAAGATGAATTAGTTCAAGTAGGGCAGACCTTTGCTATAATTGAAACAGAAAGTACTACAACCCCAGAAGTAGAGGTTCAAAAAGTAGTAAATCCAACTATTTCAGAATCGATTAAAAATATAGAAAGTAGTATTGAAAAATTGACTAATACTATTTCTACTCCTCCTTCATTTTCTGACGGGCATTCGGATAAATTCTTTTCGCCATTGGTTAAAAATATTGCCAAAGAAGAAGGAATTACAATCACTGAATTAGAATCAATCGCTGGTACAGGTAAAGAGGGAAGAGTCACTAAAGAAGATATTTTAAATTTTGTAGCCAATACAAAAACTGAGTCGAAAGCCAAAAGCGAGCAACCAGTTATTATAAATCCAATACCTAACAACCAACATTCAACACCCATTTCTGTTAATGGTGGAGATGAAATTATTGAAATGGATCGCATGCGAAAGCTAATTTCGGGATACATGATGGCATCCATTCAAACATCGGCGCATGTGAGTTCTTTTATTGAAGTTGATGTTACCAATATTGTAAAATGGAGAGAAAAGGTTAAAAACGCTTTCGAGAAAAGAGAAGGAGAGAAGCTAACTTTCACTCCGATTTTTATGGAGGCTGTTGCCAAAGCTTTGAAGGATTTTCCGATGATGAATATTTCGATTGAAGGAGAAACGATTATTAAAAAGAAGAATATCAATTTAGGCATGGCTGCTGCTTTACCCAACGGAAATCTGATTGT
>CAMAWK010000236.1 GCA_945861915.1 Flavobacterium psychrophilum
TAAAGTGATAGGGTCAAATGAACCGGGAAATATAGCTTTTCGCATTATTTGATTTCTTAAACATTTATTAGATTTCTAAACAAGCAATTTCAGAATACTCTAAAGAGGATACGAAATTTTTAATAATTGTACTTTTGGAATTTATGATAGTTGCAATAAATTCAGTTCTGGTGTTACCAAAACGCAACCATATTATTTTTGGAGGAAAACCTTTGAAATTCGCTAAATCATAAAAATCTGAATCAAAAGTTACAATGGTAAATTCATTTTCTTTTGCAAATTTCCAAATTTCAACATCTGAATAATTTTCAATTCCTAATTGTCTAACTTGTTTTGCGTCAGGAAAATTGGAGTTAATTTTTGAAATAATTCTAAAAGAAATATTTTGATCAAAGAGCAATTTCACGATGCTATCTGAATTTTATGCTCTCTATCAGCAGCATAAGAAAGACAAGCCTTAATTTGATTTTCGTTTAATTCAGGAAAATTTTCTATAATTTCATTTTGAACCATGCCATTTGCTAACCAATTCAAAACATCAAAAACAGTAATTCTTGTGCCAATAATAGTCGGTTTGCCAAAACGTACTGCTGAATTAATTTCGATATACTGTTTATAATCAATCATAGTCTTATTTTTTTACAAAGTTAATTAAAATACTAATTATCTGGATATTGCTAACTCAATAGCATTGGTAAACAAATCCGTCAAAGAAATTCCAGCCACTTCGGCTTGTTGGGGAATCAAACTTTCGGTGGTCAGTCCCGGAATAGTATTCATTTCCAGCATATGAGGTTCGCCATCTACAAATATAAATTCGCTTCTTGAAAAACCTTTCATTTTCAATACTTCATACGCACGCTTGGCTGCTTCGCTCACTTTTTGAGTCATTTCATCCGAAATTCGAGCAGGTGTAATTTCTTGAGATTTTCCCTGATATTTGGCTTCGTAATCAAAGAAATCATTTTCAGAAACTATTTCAGTAATCGGTAAAACAATGATTTCACCTTGATAATTAATGACTCCAACCGACACTTCAATACCATCCAGAAAACTTTCTATAATGATTTCGTTATCTTCTTTGTAAGCAACTTCAATAGCCGTTGGCAATTCGGCTTCGGTTTTTACTTTTGAAATTCCAAAACTTGAACCGGATTTGTTGGGTTTTACAAAACAAGGTAAACCAACTGTTTTTATAATTTTTTCAGCATCAACTACATCTCCTTTATTCAAATAAAAGGATGTGGCTGTTTTGATTCCGTATGGTTTTAAAACCGATAATAAATCTCGTTTGTTGAAGGTAAGTGCAGCTTGATAATAATCGCAGGAAGATTGTGGCATGCCAGTCAATTCAAAATAGCTTTGCATCAATCCATCTTCGCCTGGTGTTCCATGAATGGCGTTGAAAACACAATCAAAACTAATTTTAGTTCCGTTTACTGTGGTCGAAAAATCATTTTTATCGATTGGAAATTCAGCATCATTTTCGTCTACATACACCCATTTTTCTTTAAAAATATGAATTCTAAATCCGTTGAATTTTGTTTTATCTAAATATTGATAGACTACGTTTCCGCTGATGAGTGAAATTTTATATTCGCTGGAATAGCCGCCCATGATAATGGCAATGTTTTTCATGTTTTATTAGGTGTTGGGTTCTGGGTTAGGGGTATTGGGTTTATTACAAATAACTTTTCGCTAATGAATTTTAGAAATACTGTAGTTTTAAGATTGCCCTAGCCCCGATAGTACTGGAAATCCTCCCGATTTTTTCTTCGGGAGATTATAACGAATAGCGGGATAAAGCTCCTAAAAAACTTGAAACAAAATTAGAATTTTTTTTGGAATGAAATAGCTTTATCTTTGTTGCTTTATAAAAATATATTTATGAGTTTACGTCGTTATCTTACTAGTCGTGTATTTTTTGGACAAGCATTTCTAGCTATTCTAATTCTAGCTGTTTTGAGTTATTTTTTCATTCATTGGTTAACTTTTACCACCGATCACGGTCACGAAATTACAGTGCCTAATTTGTCTAAATTGACTGAAGAACAAGTGGAGGAAAAACTAGACGAGTTGGATTTAGATTATGTTTTATTAGACAGTATAGATTTCAATAGTGACTATCCAAAATTTAGTGTTGTAGAACAAGACCCTTTGCCGGGAGCGAAAGTAAAAGAAGGCAGAAAGGTTTACATAAAAATTAATGCTTCTGGTTTTTCATCAGTTCGAATTCCGGATTTGATTCAAAAAACATACCGAGAAGCTGTACCTACATTAAAAGCATTAGGATTAGAAGAGGGAACGATCACTTATATCCCTAATCTTGGAAAAGATATGGTACTAGAAATGCGATGCAAAGGAAGAAACCTAAAAGTGGGCGATCATGTTTTGAAAGCCTCTAAAATTGATTTGGTTTTGGGCGATGGAAAAGAAAGTTATGTAGAAGAAGTAGATAGTTTAGCTACTGATGAAAATAAATTACCACTGCATGAAGAATAATAACCAAGACACAGACGATTTAGAAGAAGAGTTATTCGAACACTTTCGTTTTGATGTCCCAAAAGGACAATTATTACTTCGAATAGATAAATATTTAATGAATATGATTCCGAATGCCACTCGGAACAAAATTCAAAATGCGGCTACTGCTGGTGATATTTATGTAAATGATATTCCTGTAAAATCGAATTACAAGGTAAAACCTCTGGATATAATTCGGATTATGTTGTCGCATCCACCGTTTGAAAATAGAGTGGATCCTGAAGACATTCCGCTCAATATTGTTTATGAAGATGCTGCTCTTTTGCTCATCAATAAACCACCCGATTTTGTAGTGCATCCCGGTCATGGGAATTATACAGGAACTTTGGTAAATGCGTTGGCATTTCACTTTGAAAATTTACCCTTAAACAGTAGCGAACGTCCCGGTTTGGTTCACCGAATCGACAAAGACACTTCGGGACTTTTGGTCATTGCAAAAAACGAAGCCGCTATGACGCATCTCGCCAAGCAATTTGAAGCCAAAACGACTGAAAGAGAATATATTGCTTTGGTTTGGGGAAATGTAAAAGAAGAAAGTGGTACTATTGAAGGAAATATAGCTCGACACCTAAAAGATCGAATGCAAATGGCTGTTTTTGCCGATCCCGAAATTGGAAAACCTGCTGTGACTCATTACAAAGTTTTGGAACGTTTTGGTTATGTAACCTTGGTATCTTGCATTTTAGAAACAGGTAGAACGCACCAAATTCGGGTGCACATGAAACA
>CAMAWK010000237.1 GCA_945861915.1 Flavobacterium psychrophilum
TTTGCAGGAGATTCCACGATTACTAAATTCTTTGCCATAGCTATGTTTTTCTGCGACAAAAGTAGCAGAATTTTTTAAATATCAACTTTTGAAAAAATTAAATGTGATTTTAATTCTAGATTTTTCAAAAATCAATCTTACAATTAAAAGATGTATTAATCAAAATTATTTATTAATACAGAGATTATACATTATCAATTTATAAAATACTGTTAATTCTCAATCTGACATCTTGTCATATTTATTGTAAATGCTTTATCTTTGTGCTTTCAAAAAAGGAGATGGAAAAAAGTATTGACGAAAGCAAGCAAGGCGAAAGCCTCGTTTTAGAAAATAAACCCGAAAACACCAAAAAACTTTTCATAGAAAGTTATGGTTGTGCGATGAACTTTTCGGACAGCGAAATCGTGGCTTCGATTTTAGCCTCCAATGGTTATAACACCACCCAAACGCTTGAAGAAGCTGATTTGGTTTTGGTCAACACCTGCTCTATTCGTGACAAAGCCGAACAAACCATCCGGAAAAGGTTAGAAAAATACAATGCCGTAAAACGCACCAATCCGAAAATGAAAGTAGGCGTTTTGGGTTGCATGGCTGAACGTTTGAAAGAAAAGTTTTTGGACGAAGAAAAAATCGTTGATCTTGTTGTGGGCCCTGATGCTTACAAAGATTTGCCTAACCTATTAGAAGAAGTGAACGAGGGTCGGGATGCTATTAATGTCATTTTATCAAAAGAAGAAACTTATGGCGATATTTCGCCCGTTCGATTGATGAGCAACGGAATTACCGCTTTAGTATCCATCACACGTGGTTGTGATAATATGTGTACATTTTGTGTAGTTCCTTTTACTCGTGGTCGAGAACGAAGTCGAGAACCACAGAGTATCATGAAAGAAATTCAGGATTTGTGGGACAATGGTTTTAAAGAAATCACTCTTTTAGGACAAAATGTGGATAGTTATTTATGGTATGGTGGCGGACTCAAAAAAGATTTTGAAAATGCCTCCGAAATACAAAAAGCCACAGCAGTCAATTTTGATCAATTACTAGAAATGGTAGCTGTTGGTTTTCCCAAAATACGTATCCGATTTTCAACTTCAAATCCGCAAGACATGCACGAATCTGTGTTGCACATTATTGCTAAATACAAGAATATTTGCAAGCACATTCATTTACCAGTGCAATCTGGAAGCAATCGAATTTTAAAGGAAATGAATCGTTTGCATTCTCGTGAAGAGTATATGAATCTGATTGACAAAATAAGAACAATTATACCGGAAGCTTCGATTTCGCAGGATATGATTGCAGGTTTCCCTACCGAAACCGAAGAAGATCATCAAGACACTTTGAGTTTGATGGACTATGTGAAATATAATTTTGGGTATATGTATTCGTATTCTGAACGCCCAGGAACATTAGCCGGACGAAAAATGAAAGACGATGTTGACGAAGAAACTAAAGCCCGAAGATTACAGGAAATTGTCGATTTACAACAAAAAAACTCGTGGCTGAGAGCCGAAGAATTTATTGGTCAAACGGTAGAAGTTTTGGTAGAAAAACTGTCTAAAAAATCATCGGAGGAGTTTTCAGGCAGAAATTCACAAAGTATCACAGTCGTTTTCCCAAAAGAGAACTATAAAATTGGGGATTTCGTAAATGTAAAAATCGCAAGTTGCACCAGTGGCACTTTGAAAGGGGAAGCAGTTGGTTTGAGTGATATGAATTAAAAAAAGTTTAAAAGTTTAAAATGGTTTAAGATTGTTCAACACAAACAACTTTTAACCTTTAAACTATTAAACCTTTAAACAAGAGAAAAATGGAAACAGTTCAAAACATAAAACAACGATTTGAAATTATCGGGAACGACCCAAAATTGAATCGTGCTATTGAAAAAGCCATTCAAGTAGCACCAACTGATATTTCGGTATTGGTGGTGGGTGAAAGTGGCGTTGGAAAAGAAAGTATTCCTAAAATAATTCACTCGCTTTCACACAGAAAACACGGTAAATACATTGCTGTAAACTGTGGTGCTATTCCGGAAGGAACGATTGACAGCGAACTTTTCGGTCACGAAAAAGGTGCTTTTACAGGTGCAACCAGCACTCGTGAAGGTTATTTTGAAGTGGCTAACGGCGGTACCATTTTCTTGGATGAAGTGGGCGAATTGCCTTTGACAACGCAGGTTCGTTTGCTTCGAATTCTAGAAAACGGAGAATTTCTAAAAGTAGGTTCTTCGCAAGTACAGAAAACAAATGTTCGGATTGTGGCTGCTACCAATGTCAATTTATTTGATGCCATCGAAAAAGGAAAGTTCCGAGAAGATTTATATTACAGATTAAGTACTGTTGACATTACTTTGCCACCCTTGCGAGACAGAAAAGAAGACATTCATTTACTTTTTAGAAAATTTGTTGCCGATTTTGCTCACAAA
This sequence comes from Flavobacterium psychrophilum, assembly GCA_945861915.1. Taxonomy (GTDB): domain Bacteria; phylum Bacteroidota; class Bacteroidia; order Flavobacteriales; family Flavobacteriaceae; genus Flavobacterium; species Flavobacterium psychrophilum_E. The sequence goes on from CAMAWK010000237.1 coordinate 2,432, forward strand.
TACAAAATGCCTCCTATTAAATTAGAGGATTCAGCTGTTTTTTTGTTGCAAAAATTTCGTTGGAGTGGTAATATTAGACAATTACGAAATGTGGCAGAACAAATTTCGATTTTAGAAATTAATAGAGATATTTCGGCAATTACACTTCAATCGTATTTACCAGAAGAGGGATCTAATTTGCCATCGGTTATTAAAGACCAAAAGAAAGAAAGCGATTTCAACACCGAAAGAGAGATTTTGTACAAAGTCCTTTTTGATATGAAAAGTGATTTACATGACCTAAAAAAATTAACCTTGGAACTGATGCAAAATGGGGCGTCAAATGTAAAAGAAACCAATTCAAATTTGATTAAAAAAATATATGGCAATAACGAAGCCGAGAGCGAAATCTATTTTGAAGAAGAATCAAATACAGCCGTTATTACATCTGAATCAAAAAGTAACGACTATCAAATTCCAGAAGAAAACTATCAATTTACGGAAAACATAGAAGAGGAAGAAGTGCTTAGATTAGAGCAAAAAGAAATCGAAATGATTAAAAAATCATTAGAAAAAAACAAGGGAAAACGAAAATTGGCCGCAGATGAGTTGGGGATTTCTGAACGAACTTTGTATCGAAAAATAAAACAATTTGATCTATAGATAAATTTCAATTTTTAAAATTCCAAAAAACAAATCTCAAATTCCAAATTTGAAAATCCATATATTTGAAAAATTTTAAATTACGAGTCAAATTGGAATCTGGGATTTAATAATTTGAAATTTCGTAAACGACTTATGAAAAAAACATTTCCTTTTCTATTTTTAATCGTGTTGCTAACTGTGAGTAGTTGTTC
>CAMAWK010000238.1 GCA_945861915.1 Flavobacterium psychrophilum
ATTACCAATAATATTCCAGCAAAACTAATTGCTAATCTTGGGTCATTGTTTAAAAAGTTTTTTAAAATATACCCAAAAGAAACACTTTGGAGAATCATGGGTATTACTATCATCATATTAATCACACCCATATACACCCCGTATCGCTCCTTTGGAATTTGAGAAACAATCATCAGGTAAGGAATTCCCATCATACTTGCCCAACCGATACCAAAGCCAGTAATGGCAAAGAATAATACATATTTATTTTCTATATGCGGGAAAAACAAAAATCCGATAGCCGCCAGAAGTAAACACAAAGAGTGAACGTATTTTGGACTGTATTTTTTGGCAAAGCCTACCAGTAAAAAGGCTACTAGAAAGGTAACCACATTGTACCATCCGTTGACTAAACCCGTCCAGCCAACTGCGGTTTCATAAGCTTCTGGATTACTTTTTGGGGTGGCATTCCATACCGATAAAGCAATACTTTTGGAAGAATTTTGCCAATAGCAAAATAACGCATACCATTGAAATAAATAGACCAACGCCAATTGCCACATCACTTTTGGCATTTCGCCAATGGCGGAAATTATTTCTAAAATTGGTTCAAATAAGCCCGTTTTTTTAGCTCTTAATTGAGCCAGTTCCTCTTCTGTGGGTGGAATTTCGGTGGTGGTTTTCATGCTCCACCAAATCGAACCTATTGAACAAACAGCACCAAGAAAAAATGACGCATAGACCCAATTAGGAAGCGAACCTGTTTTTCCGATGATAAGTAACGGAAAAATAAATAAAGACACATTGGCTAATGTTTGACCCAAACCAGTAAAAAAACTTTGCATCTGAAAGCCAATGGGTTGCTGTTCTTCATCTAGCTTATCGGCTATAAAAGCACGGTATGGTTCCATGGCAGTGTTATTTCCTATGTCTAAAATCCACAGTAATCCTACGGCCATCCATAGCGAACTGCTAAACGGAAAAAACAACAAACAAATGCTGCATATCAAAGCTCCGATAAAAAAGTAAGGTTTTCGTCTTCCCCAGGTAGGGTGCCAAGTTTTGTCGCTCATAGCACCAATTAAGGGTTGAATCAAAAGACCTGTTACTGGTCCTGCTAGATTGAGCAACGGAATTTGATCTGGGCTGGCGCCTAAAAAATCATAAATAGGATTAACGGCACTTTGCTGTAATCCGAAACTATATTGAATGCCAAAGAAACCCAAATTCATGTTCCATATTTGCCAAAAATTTAGTTTTACTTTTTTCAACATAGCTTAAGGGATTAATTTTTTTATGAAATCATCAAAATTGGTATTGTTTGAAAATAGTTCTCCGTATTTATCAATCACCGGAATTCCGAGATTATTGGTGCTCATGTTTGCTTTTCTTAATTTGGTAAGCATTTCATTAAGAGCCACTTTATCAGTATCGATATCATAAAAAATAAAATCTATTTTTTTCTCTATTAAAATATTTTTAGCATCCGTACAATAATGACAATCTGCACTGCCATAAACAAAAATTACCTTTTTTGTAGTTTCAATTTTTTTTTCAGAATTTGTGTCAACCTGAGCAAATAAATTACTGTGAATTAAAGAAAAATAAAGCAAAAATGATGTGAGTACTATTTTCATTTTTTGAAAATTTAAAATGGAAGAAAAATGCTTTTTAAAAAAGACAATTCCTGTATTATGAAAACACAGGAATTGTCAACCTAACTAAAAGAAAACATGAATTTTTTATTAAAATCTATAAGACAAAGCCATAGATATTGATCTTCCCGGCATAGGTCTTGCTCTAACGAAGTTGGTAGCATTTTCTGTAATACTTCCTTCCTCAGATTCAGTTATAGCTAATGTATCTAAAAGATTGTTTCCAGAAATATTTAAAGACATTCCCTTTGTAATACCAATCTCAACAAATCCATTTACAATAACAAATCCATTCATTACTAAATCATTCGAATCTTGTGCAAAAGCTTTAGTTTGTCCAATAAAACTTAAACCTAGAGTATTTTTGTTATCTGAAAATTTATACGTTGGAATAAAATTATACATCAATTTAGGCTGTCTTCTTGGCTCGTTACCATTGCTACCTCCTGAAGTTATTTCAGCTTTTGTATAGGTAAATCCTCCACGTAAATTTAAATTATCATCTACATTGTATGCAGTTTCTAATTCTAATCCTAAAGATTTATAGTTGTTTTTAATAATACTATTTGAAGTCGCTTCATAACCACCTTCTTCATCTGTTTTTGAATGAAAAGCAGTTGCATATAAATAACCTTTAGAGAATTTTTGTTTGAAACCAATTTCAGCTTGTGTCAAAAAGTCTAGTGAATTGATTTTGTCACCATCTAAATAATTCAATCCCGAAAATAAGATTCGATCTGCTTTTGCAGAGGCTCCTTTGCTTAATCTTGCAAAAACCGATTGTTTATCAGTTAATAAATAATTTCCGCCCAAAGTATAAGAAACATAATCATAATCGTAATCTACAGCAGTCGTATTTGCAGTATTAATTGCTGACACACTATTTTCAGGTGAAGAAATTACACCATCATTATTTACATCAAAAATTGTTTGTGAACTTCCGGCAAATGAACCAGTTACTTTTCCATTATCGTATCGTAATCCAGCTTCTAAAGATAATTTATCAGAAGCCTCTACAGAAACGTTTAAATAAGGAGCCGAAACATTATATTGGGTGTCGAAATTTCTTGTACAACAATTTCCCCATGCTGGAACTCCATAAGCATATAATCCATTATCTGATATTAAATCTCCTGAAGCATTTTCAACGTTTATCAAACGCGGATTATTGTCTGAAACTTCTTGTAAATAAGAGTTCCACAACCAAGACATTGAGATATTTTGTATGGATTTGAAATATCCTGCAGTTATTCCAACATTTTCAAACTTTTTGGTAATTCTCAAATCATTCATGAAGTTATTAAAATCATTTAATTGAGTGTCAAACATGTGAATTATTGATACTAACCCATTAGGATTATTAAAAGGAGTTCCGTCGTTTGCATATTTTAAGGTAGAACCAGCCCCAAATGAATTTGCAATTACTGAAGCAGATCCAACTTCAGCTGGAAATGGTGCAATAAAACCTCCACTATTAGCTGAATAACGTGCATTTTCAGTTATTTCCCAACCGTCTTCCAAGTCAAACGAAGCACTTGTTCCTATAGATTTAGAAATTGGGTTCATTCCGTCTGC
>CAMAWK010000239.1 GCA_945861915.1 Flavobacterium psychrophilum
AAGGCTGTTTCTCAATTTAACAAAATCATTGGTGGCAAAGATGCGGTGGCTCAAAACGCCTATTATCATTTAGGACAAAGTTACCTCGACTTACAGAAAAAGCAACAAGCATTAAACGCCTTTAAAAACGCTTCGGAAATGGAATTTGATACTAAAATTCAAGAAGATTCCTATTTGAATTATGCCAAATTGAGTTATGAAATAGGGAATTCGTATCAAAGTGTTCCTGCGGTTTTAATCGGATTTTTGAAAAAATACCCAACCAATTCCAACAAATCGGAAATAGAAAAACTCTTGATTGATTCTTATATTTCCTCCAAAAATTTCAAGGAAGCGCTCGTTTTTTTAGAGAAAAACAAAGCACCCGAAAATAAGTTGGCTTATCAAAAAGTAACTTTTTATAGAGGGTTAGAATTATTTGATGAAAACAAATTTGCGGAAGCATCAACCCTTTTCGAGAAATCGATTGCCTTAGAAAAAGACGCTTTCATAACAGCTCGTGCTACTTTTTGGAACGCCGAAACGCAGTACGCTCAAGAGGAGTATAGAAATGCAGTTTCGAGTTATAAACAATTTGTAGCTTTTGCCCAAGCCGCAGCAACACCAGAATACAAAAACACCTATTACAATTTGGCGTATGCTCATTTTAAATTAAAGGAATACGATCAAGCAGGGAATTATTTTGAAAATCAAATAGAAAAATTCAAAACCGATAAAGTGCGTTTGCATGATTCGTATTTGCGATTGGGCGATTGCCGATTTGTAACTTCAAAATACACAGCTGCTCAAGAAGCCTATTCTAGAGTAGCCGAATTGAAAGCAATTGATTCTGATTATGCTTATTTTCAGAAAGCTATTTGCTACGGATTTGTTTCTAAAAATCAGAAAAAAATAGATGAACTGAATAGTTTTTTGCAACAGTTTCCTAAATCAGACTATCGCGACGACGCACTATTTGAATTAGGAAATACCTATGTAGCAGAAAAAAATCAAGATTTAGCCATCATAACCTATGATAAATTAAATGCAGAATTCAAAAAAGGCTCGTTTACTTCGAAAGCTATTTTGCGTCAAGGATTAATTTATTACAATGCCGATAAAGACGATTTAGCAATTGCAAAATTTAAAAAAGTATCAGCCGATTTTCCAAAAACACCCGAAGCGCTCGAAGCAGTCGCAACCGCTCGTTTGATTTATGTAAATAATGGAAAAGTAGACGAATATGCTAATTGGGTACGAACCTTGGATTTTGTTTCGGTTACCGATGCTGAGTTGGATAATGACAGCTTTGAAGCAGCAGAAAAGCAATATATGCAGCAGAATTCCAAACAAGCTAAATCCGGTTTTGAAGCCTATATTGCTAGTTTTCCAAACGGAATTCACTCGTTGAAAGCTAATTTTTATTTAGCACAATTATATTTTGCTGATGGACAGGAAAACAAAGCAATTGCCAATTATGAGTATGTTGTGGGTCAGTCTAGAACCGAGTTTTCAGAACAATCTTTGATGCGATTGGCACAAATTTTCTTAAAAAGTAACAATTATCAAAAAGCAATTCCTGTATTATCTCGGATAGAAAACGAAGCCGATTTGCCTCAAAATAAAACCTTTGCTCAATCGAATTTGATGAAATGTTATTATGACAGTAAAGATTTTGAAAATTCTGTGATTTATGCCGAAAAAGTATTGGATAATCCAAAAGGCGATAGCAATGTAAAAAGCGATGCTCAAATTATCATTGCTCGTTCTGCTATTCAAACTGGTGATGAAGTAAAAGCACAACTAGCCTATGCAAAATTGCAAACGAACGCTAAAGGAGAATTGGCAGCCGAAGCCTTATATTATGATGGGTATTTTAAAAATAAAGACTCAAAATGGGAAGATTCGAATGCCGTTATTCAAAAATTAGCCAAGAATTATTCTAGTTATAAGTATTTTGGAGCCAAAGGATTGGTGGTAATGGCAAAGAATTTTTATGGACTGAAAGACAGTTTTCAAGCAACTTATATTTTAGAAAGCGTTCTGAAAAATTTCACTGATTTTCCGGATGTTATTTCAGAAGCCCAAACCGAATTGGATAGAATTAAAAACGAAGAAGCGAAGACGAATTCGTCTGTAGCCCCCTAATCCCCGAAGGGGGAACTTATTGTAACTAATTAAAATAATAATTATAATTGTCCACTTTCGCCTCCCTCTCCTTTGTAGAGGGTCGAGGTGAGGAAAAAATAAACAATATGAAAATCAATTTCAAAAATAGTTTCGTCTTTACATTAGTATTAATTGTTCAGTTTTCGGTTGCACAAAAAAAAGACCCCAATAAAGAAGAAAATATTGGTACAGAAGTAGTAAATGTAGTAAAATCATACACGCCTACGATATCTGACGCTTCTAAAGTGAAAGAAACTCCCTCGCTGGATGAGGAAGAAAATACCAAAAAAGAAGCCGTTAAATATTCAGTTTTCTCTTTTCCAGTTGCCTCCACTTTTACTCCTTACAAAGGAAATGCCGAAGCAGTTGAAAAGGAAGTTCAAGAACCTTTATTTAAAAATTATGCCACTTTTGCAGGTGGAAATTATGGTGTTTTAAATGGAGAATTATTTGTCAATCACGATCTAAACTCAACAGATTATGTGGCAGGAATGTTTCATCATTTCTCTTCTCAAGGAGGAATTAAAGGGGTTGAATTGTCGGATAATTTTAATGAAACCAACTTAGATATCACTTTCGGAACACACCGTGAAAAGCTATCTTGGAATTTAGATTTGGGTTATCAAAATCAAATTTACAATTGGTACGGATTACCTGCAAGTTTCGGAAGTTTATGGGATCCTATTGACAGAGCCACTTTAATAGCTGTAACAAGCGAACAACAATCCTATAATAATTTGTATGTAGGTACAAAAATCAATTTTAAACAAGGTTTTTTAAGCGATGCTGCGATGCGATTGAGCCGTTTTTCAGATGCTTTTGGTACGGTAGAAAACAGGTTTTATATAAAGCCCTCTTTGTTATTTCAACTTAACGAAAAAAATGTCAATACAAATATAATTGTAGATTACTTGAAAGGTAGTTTTGAAAGAAGTTATTGGAATTTAAACCCAATAAATTATGGTTTTACAAACATTGGAATTGCTCCAAATTTTGAATTCAACGAACACGGATGGGCAATCAATATTGGCGC
>CAMAWK010000240.1 GCA_945861915.1 Flavobacterium psychrophilum
TCTTTGATAATTGGCTCTGTACTATTAAGATAATATTTCCCGTAAATGGCTACTTTCATTTCCCTTTAAATGTTAAGATATTTATCCAAATAATCTGCATTTTCCTTTAAAATAGAACTATAATTATCATCAAAATGTTCCGAGATAATTTCATAATCATACCTTCTAAAAGTTTGAATTATATCATTCAATGGACCTAAATTAATTTTTAACGTAACTTGAACATGAGTAGTGTCGGACTCAGAAATGAATAATCCCAATAGTTTTCCATTATTGCTTTCCACAATTTGGGTTATTTGACTCAAAGAATAGTCGGCTAGGCTTTTTCTAACAATAAGGATATCTCCTGATTCTTTTAGGAACGGAGTTTCATGAAAAAAATTCAAAATATCGCTTATTTCATAATACCCAACGTACTTATTTTCTTCGTTTAAAACAGGAACAACATTCGAATTGTTTTTGGCAAAAACTTCCAAAACATCTAGCCAATCCATAGAACTTCGAACAAAAAAACCTTCTAACGAATATTTATAATCAAATACTTGTTTTTGACTATCAAAGGTTTCCACATCATGACAAACAATATTTCCAATATAAATTTCATTTTCGATGATCGGAAAATGAGAAAAATTAGATTCATGAAGAAAATCTTGCACCTCAGCAATTGATTCTTGACTGTCAATTGCCTTGTAATCATTGGTAATATAATCGGTAATAGCTGTCATAAATCTATCTTTATTGCATGCAAAATAATCAAAATAATACAAAAACTCCTAAGTTTAACTTCGTATTTTTGCAAAATTATAAATTGAGTTCGAAGAAAATAGATTGCTTTGCCTCGTTTCTCGCAACTCCTCGCAAATATTAAACTATGACAAAGTTAAGTGTAAATATTAACAAAATTGCTACTTTACGAAATGCTCGCGGAGGAAATGTGCCAGATGTGTTGAAAGTGGCTGCCGATATTCAAAAATTTGGTGGGCAAGGAATTACCATTCACCCACGACCAGACGAAAGGCACATTCGATACCAGGATGCTCGAGATTTAAAATCAATTGTTTACACCGAATATAATATCGAGGGAAATCCCGAGAAAAGTTTCATTGACTTAGTTCTGGAAGTAAAACCTACTCAAGTTACTTTGGTACCCGATGCGGTTGATGCCATTACCTCAAATGCAGGCTGGGATACGATTAAAAACAAGGCTTTTTTAACAGAAATAATTAAAGAATTTCAGCGAAACGGAATCCGAACTTCTATTTTTGTAGATCCCGTTATAGAAATGATTGAGGGAGCCAAAGCCATTGGAACCGATAGAATCGAATTATACACCGAAGGGTTTGCGCATCAATACGGATTAGGAAATAAATCAGGTATTGAACCCTATATTCAATCAGCCATTTTAGCCAATGAATTACAATTAGGAATCAATGCTGGTCACGATTTGAGTTTAGATAATATTCAGTTTTTTAAACAAAATATACCCGGATTGTTGGAAGTATCCATCGGTCATGCCTTAATTTCAGAGGCTATTTATCTCGGATTGGATAATGTGGTGAATATGTATTTGCAGAAACTGAAATAAAATCAACCATATAAGAGTCATATAAGTTAATTTAAAAGCTAGAAAATAAAAAATTAAATGACTTATATGTTTAGAAAAATCTAAAACTAAATGTTACATTCAAAAATAGAAGGCGAAGGTAAGCCAATTCTAATCCTACATGGATTTCTGGGAATGTCGGACAATTGGAAAACCATTGGACTGCAGTTTGCTACTGATGGGTTTCAAGTGCATCTGTTGGATTTGCGCAATCATGGTCGAAGTTTTCACTCAGATGAATTTAGTTATGAATTGATAGCAGAGGATGTTTTTGAGTATTGCAAAGCAAATAATCTTGAAAAAATCAGTATTTTAGGTCATTCAATGGGTGGAAAAACAGCGATGCTTTTTGCAGTTAAGCATCCAGAATTGTTAGAAAAGTTGATAATTGCCGACATCGGACCTAAATTTTATCCGCAGCATCATCAAACGATTCTTGAAGGTTTGAATGCCATTGATTTTTCAAAAAAACCGAGCCGAAACGAAGTCGAAGAAATTGTATCAAAGTACATAACGGATGTTGGAACAAGACAATTTTTACTAAAAAGCTTGTATTGGCAAGAGCCTGGACAATTGGCATTCCGATTTAATTTAGCGGTCTTAAATATAAAAATTGACGAAATTGGGAAACCACTTCCAGAGAATTCCGTTTTCAAACAAACCACACTATTTATTAGAGGTGGCAATTCGAATTATATTCTCGACGATGATTTTGAAACCATAAGTCAACATTTTCCTAATTCAATAATAGAGACAATCCCAAATGCTGGTCATTGGCTACATGCCGAAAATCCTGCGCTTTTTTATGAAATGGCGATTAGGTTTTTGGGGAAATAAAAATGCCACTATTTCTAGTGGCATTTTGTTTATTTTGAATTTTTGTACCTTTTATCAGGTGTTCCGTCTTTTTTCAAGACTACTTTTTTTACGGTGGTGGTTTTGTATCTTTTGTCGGGTGTGCCGTCTTTTTTCAAGACTACTTTTGTTTCAACCGTTTTGGTAATTACTTTTTTACCCTCTTTTTTGGTTTTTTTGGTTACAGTCTCCGTTTTTGTGATGGTTTTTTTTGGACTTTGTTGAGCAAAACCAGCAAAAGAAAATCCTAACAAAGCTACGATTAGAATACTTATTTTTTTCATTTTTTAAAATTTTATGGTTCAAAGGCTAATGTACAAAAACAACTAGCGATGCGTTTCAAAAAAAAGTTAAATTTCTAATTTTATAAAAAATTGATTTATATTTGAAAATAAAAATCATGAAGTTACTAACCAAAATTCTAATTACAACTGTCCTCGTTCTTTTGATTCCTTACCTAATTTCGGGAATTGAAATTGACGGATTTTTTACAGCTTTCTGCGTTGCCATCGTACTTGGTTTGCTTAATATATTTATAAAACCGATATTTATCTTGTTGACTTTGCCTATTACGATTTTTAGTTTAGGCTTATTTTTATTGGTTATCAATGCGATAATGATTTTAGTTTGCGATAATATTGTAGGAGGTTTTAGCATTGATTCTTTTTGGACTGCCCTGTTATTTAGTGTAATTCTGTCTGTTTTTCAGTCGATTAG
>CAMAWK010000241.1 GCA_945861915.1 Flavobacterium psychrophilum
ATAATTCTAAAGCGCATTTTAAAGTAGGTTTTTCATCGGTTGACAAACGGTTAAATCATTTGATGATTACTACAAATGCTGAAAACTATCCCGTTTTTATACATGAATTATTTAGGTATTTAAAAATATTAAACAAATTATAAAACAAATTATAAAACAAACATGCAATCATTAATAGGAACAGGCGTAGCATTAGCAACTCCCTTTAAAAAAGATTTATCAATTGATATTGAAGCGTTGCAGCGATTAGTCAATTTTTCAATAGACGGAGGTGTAGATTATCTTGTCATAATGGGAACTACGGCCGAAAATGCTACCTTGAATGAAGAGGAAAAAAAATTAGTCATTCAAACCATCGTTCAAACGAATAATGGAAGATTACCTTTGGTGCTTGGAGTTGGTAGTAATAATACGCATGAATTAGTACTAGAATTAAAAAACACTGATTTATCTGATTTCATAGCTATTCTTTCAATATCACCATATTATAACAAACCAGTTCAAGAAGGAATTTATCAACATTTCAAAGCAGTTGCCGAAGCCTCGCCTCTGCCAATAATTTTGTACAATGTGCCTAGTAGAACTGGCGTAAATATGTCTCCATCTACAGTTTTAAGGCTGGCGAATGATTTTAAAAATATAGTTGCAGTCAAAGAAGCTGCTGGCGATATGATTCAAGCATTGCAACTATTAAAAAATAAACCAAAAGACTTTTTAGTTATTTCAGGGGACGATATGATTGCTTTGCCAATGGTTTTGGCAGGTGGATCGGGGGTGATTTCGGTAATTGGACAAGGTTTTCCTAAAGAATTTTGTGAAATGATTCGTTTAGGTTTGGATAGAAAGTTTGAAAAAGCTTTTGAAATTCATTATCAATTGTCAGACAGTATCGATATGATTTTTGAGCAAGGAAATCCAGCGGGAATCAAAAAAGTATTAGAATCATTAGGAATAGCAGACAAAACGGTTCGTTTGCCATTAGTTCATGTCGACGAATCTTTGTCTAACAGAATTGATGATTTTGTACATTCTATGACTAAATAAATCTGAATTATTTAGCCAAATCAACACCGAAAAATATATTTTGAATAAGCTAAATTATTAGCTAAATTTGCCACCGAAACTTGGCAATGATTTTTGGACAATTAAAATAGTTTCCAAATCATTAATAAAGTCTACTAAATGAAAAAAATACTATCGATTTTACTTGTTGCGGTTCTTTTATATTCTTGTAATGAATATCAAAAAGCATTAAAAACAGAGGATGTTTCTGTAAAATTTGATATGGCTACTAAGTTGTACGAGGCGGGAAAATATTCAAAAGCAATTCGAATATTTGAACAAATGGCACCAGTTTATAAAGGAAAACCACAAGCCGAAAAATTGTTTTATATGTTTGCGCAGTCTTATTACAAGACCCAACAGTATTATTTAGCGGCTTATCAGTTTGAGAGTTTTGTTTCGGGTTATCCAAAAAGCGAAAAATTGGAAGAAACTGCTTTTTTAGGAGCCAGTTGTTTTGCGAAGCTTTCGCCAAATTATAGTTTGGATCAAGTAGATACATTTAAAGCAATCGAAAAATTACAATCATTTATTGATAGTTATCCAGATTCTTCTAATGTACCTGAAGCCAACAAAATACTAAGGTCATTAAATGAAAAAATAGAAAGAAAAGTATACGAAAATGCAAAAGGATATAACTTAGTTATGGACTATAAATCTTCGTTGATTGCGTTTGATAATTTTATTGCCGATTTTCCCGGTACTCCATTAAAAGAAGATGCTTTATTTTACAAATACGATTCAGCTTTTCAGTTGGCAATCAATAGTGTACCAAACAAAATGGAAGAAAGATTAAATAATGCTAAAATAGCTTACTCTAATTTGATAAAATTCAAATCGGATACGAAACACAAAGAGAAAGCTGACCAAATGTTAGCTCAAATTGATAAAAAATTACAAAACTTTACTAAATAATTAATTAAGCCATGGATTTAAGAAAAACAAATGCTCCTGTTAACACAATTACGTATAACAAAAATGTTATTGAAGAGCCTACAGGAAATGTATATGAGGCGATAACAATTATGGCAAAAAGAGCCAATCAAATCAATTCTGAAATCAAAAAAGAATTGACTGAAAAATTGGAAGAGTTTGCAACTTACAATGATAGTCTTGAAGAAGTTTTTGAAAACAAAGAGCAAATTGAAGTTTCTAAGTTTTATGAAAAATTACCAAAGCCACACGCTTTGGCAGTTCAAGAATGGTTAGACGGTAAAATCTACCACAGAGAAGGAACAAAATAATTATTGACATGTCAGTTTTAAACGGAAAGAAAATTTTGCTAGGGATTTCTGGTGGAATTGCAGCCTATAAAACTGCTTCGTTAGTTCGACTATTTATAAAAGCAGGTGCACATGTCCAAGTGATAATGACACCTGCTTCTAAGGATTTTATAACCCCATTAACACTTTCTACTTTATCTAACAGACCTGTTTTTTCTAGTTTTTATGAACAAGAAAATGAAAACGAAAAATGGAATAATCATGTTGAGTTAGGACTTTGGGCAGATATTATGGTTATTGCTCCAGCAACAGCCAATACAATGTCGAAAATGACTAATGGCATTTGCGACAATCTTTTAATAGCTACTTACTTATCGGCTAAATGTCATGTGTATTTCGCTCCAGCAATGGATTTAGATATGTACAAACATCCATCCACTTTAGAGAGTTTTAAAAAACTAGAAAGCTACGGAAATACTATAATTCCTGCCGAAAATGGCGAATTAGCTAGTGGCTTGTCTGGCGAAGGCAGAATGGCTGAACCCGAAAATATAGTCCTTTTTTTAGAAAAGGATTTAGAAAGTAAATTACCTTTAAAAGGAAAAAAAATCCTAATTACCGCTGGGCCAACATACGAATCTATAGATCCTGTACGTTTTATAGGCAATCATTCAACAGGTAAAATGGGATTTGATATTGCTCAAAGTGCAGCTAATTTGGGAGCTTCGGTAGTTTTAGTAACTGGACCATCTTATCTTACCTTAGAAAATAATTCAGTGAAAATAATTAGAGTTGTTTCGGCACAGGAAATGTTTGATGCCTGTCATCTTTATTTCAATGATGTGGATGTAGCTATTGCTGCTGCTGCTGT
>CAMAWK010000242.1 GCA_945861915.1 Flavobacterium psychrophilum
ATTTATTTATGATGAAAGAGACCAACATTTTTCGGTTATGAACCTGAAAGGAATTGAGCAAAATGTCATAATGATAGATTCAGTTTCCAAAAGGTACAGTATGTGTGGAGCGCGAATAGGTTGTATGGTGACCAAAAACAGAGACGTAATTGCTGCTTCAATGAAATTTGCTCAAGCACGTTTGTGTCCGCCAACTATCGAACAAATCGCTTGTGAAGCAGCTATTGACACACCGCAAAGTTATTTTGACGAAGTTATTACAGAGTATAAAGAACGACGCGATACACTTATTAGTGAATTGCATAAAATTGATGGAGTCATTGTAACCACGCCCAAAGCTGCCTTTTATTGTATCGCTCAACTTCCTGTAGAAAACACAGACTACTTTGCCCAATGGTTGTTAGAAACTTATGATTTGAATGGCGAAACCGTGATGGTGGCTCCAGCAGCAGGATTTTATTCGACACCTAATGTGGGTTTAAACCAAATTCGAATTGCTTATGTCCTCAAAAAAGAGGATTTAATTCGGGCTGTTGCCATTTTAAAAGAAGCGATCCAAGCCTACAAATTGATTCAATAAACACGGATTTAATTATAAAAAACAAATTCCTTTTTTTGGTTTTAATAATTACCTTTGTTTACTAATTTACATCACAAATAACTGTTATTTTTAATGAACAACAACGAAGAATTTCAAGACGAAATAGGAAATAATCATATTGGAACATCAGCAAAAAACCCAGTAAGAGAAGATGCTTTTGCTATTTCTGACGATGAAAAAATAGAGAAAATAAAAAAAGATGTCGAAAGTATTTTAATTACTTTGGGCATGGACTTAACCGATGATAGCTTAAAAGGCACACCCAATCGTGTGGCAAAAATGTTTGTGAAAGAAATTTTCGGTGGTTTAAGTCCCAATCGAAAGCCAAAAGCCTCCACCTTTGAAAACAATTACAAATATGGCGAAATGTTGGTTGAAAAAAACATCACCCTCTACTCTACTTGTGAGCATCATTTGCTACCCATCATTGGTAGAGCGCATGTTGCTTATATTTCAAACGGAAGAGTGATTGGCTTGTCTAAAATGAATAGAATTGTAGAATATTACTCTAAAAGACCACAAGTTCAGGAACGATTGACTATGCAAATTGTTCAAGAACTTCAAAACGCTTTAGGCACCGAAGATGTAGCTTGTGTAATCGATGCAAAACATCTTTGTGTAAATTCAAGAGGGATAAAAGATATCGAAAGTAGTACTGTTACATCTGAATTTGGTGGGCAATTTAAAGAAGCTCAAGTGAGAAGAGAATTTTTAGATTATATAAAATTAGAAACGAAGTTCTAAAAGGTTATTTTGAATTTTAAATTATAAATTTTGAAATACCTATTTACAATCTAAAATCAGAAATCGTTAATCAAAAATCTGAAATCAAAATGTCTACAATCATATCACAAAACTTAAAAATATACAATACGCTTACTGGCGAGAAAGAAATTTTTAGTCCCATTCATCTAGGAAATGTAGGTATGTATGTGTGTGGACCAACGGTTTACAGCCATGTTCATCTCGGAAACGTGCGGACTTTTATGTCGTTTGATGTTATTTTCAGGTATTTTTTGCATAGTGGTTACAAAACTCGTTATGTGAGAAACATTACCGATGCAGGACATCTAACAGATGATGGCGATGTAGAAAACGACCGTTTTGTGAAACAATCTCGATTGGAAAAACTAGAACCGATGGAAGTGGTTCAAAAATACACGGTCGATTTTCATCAAGTGTTGGAAAAATTTAATTTTTCACCTCCTACAATCGAGCCAACAGCAACAGGTCACATCATCGAACAAATAGAACTGATTCAAAAATTGATTGCTGATGGATTTGCATATGAAGCCAATGGCTCGGTCTATTTTGATGTTTTTGCCTACAACAAAAAAGGATTCAATTATGGCGAATTAAGCAATCGAAATATAGAGGAATTGTTTGCCAATACCCGTGATTTAGACGGTCAAAACGAAAAGAAAAACCCTCAAGATTTTGCACTCTGGAAGAATGCTTCTCCTGCTCACATTATGCGTTGGAACTCGCCGTGGGGCGAAGGTTTTCCGGGTTGGCATTTAGAATGTACTGCCATGAGTACAAAATATTTAGGCGAACGATTTGATATTCACGGTGGCGGAATGGATTTGAAATTCCCTCATCATGAGTGCGAAGTAGCTCAAGGAAAAGCTTGTAATGGCACTTCGCCTGTTAACGTTTGGATGCATACCAATATGCTTACAATGAATGGTTTGCGAATGAGTAAATCGACAGGGAATTATATTTTACCAATGGAATTACTATCGGGAGAAAATTCTTTTTTTGAAAAGAAATTCCAACCCAATGTGGTTCGTTTTTGCTTTTTACAAGCCCATTATCGAAGTGTTTTGGATATTTCGAATGAAGCCATGTTAGCTAGTGAAAAAGGTTTGAATCGTTTATTTGAAGGAGTGAAATTACTCGAAAATCTACACGCAACTTCCAAAAGTTCCTTTTCAGTATCCGACTGGATAAAAGGATGTTATGAGGCAATGAATGATGATTTTAATACGCCTATTTTAATTGCCAACTTATTTGAAGGTATTAAATATATCCATTTAATAAACGATGAAAAGGAAACTATTTCGTCGGAAGATTTGGAGTTGTTTTCAAAAACAATGCACCAATTCTTGTTTGAAGTTTTGGGTTTAAAAAATGAAAAACAATCCGATAATAATAGCGAAAAATTAGCAGGTGTTGTCAATCTATTAATACAAATGCGAAATGAAGCCAGAGCCAATAAAAACTTTGCACTATCAGACCAAATTCGAGATCATCTATTTGAATTAGGAATTCAGTTGAAAGATGGCAAAGAGGGAACTAGTTTTAGTATTCAGTAAACAGGTTTTCAGGTTTCAGATGGCAGAAATATAAACTGAACACTTTTTCAAAAAAAGTCATGTTAAAGAAAATACTCCTATTTCCTTTTATTTTATTGATTCGGTTGTATCAAACAGCGATTTCTCCGTTTACCCCTTCGGCTTGTAGATTTGAACCTACTTGTTCGAGTTATACTATCGAAGCTTTACAAAAACACGGTCT
>CAMAWK010000243.1 GCA_945861915.1 Flavobacterium psychrophilum
AATGAACAAACTGAGATGGTTTACATTCCGTCATTAGCGAAAGATTTGCTAGAACAAATAAGTTTTGAGGCGCGTGAAAGTGAGTATGTTGATAATAAAAGTGGAGTGAGTGCTCGATTGAGTATTACTGCTTTGGAAAATTTGGTGAGTACCGCCGAGCGAAGAGCGTTGCGTTCTGGTGCCGATAAAACCACCTTGCGTTTGTCAGACTTTATGGGAATTATACCTGCAATCAACGGAAAAGTAGAATTGGTGTACGAAGGAGAGCAGGAGGGAGCCGCCATTGTTGCACAACATTTAATTGAAGATGCTATCCATACTTTTTTACCTGCTTATTTTCCTAAAATCGAAAAATTAGAAAAGCAAGATCAAAAAACAGCTTATTCTGATATTTTAGAATGGTTTTTTGCCGAAAGTGGTTTTGAACTTCTGGATGATTGCACTGATGAAGAATACCAAAATATTCTTGACGATGTCAAACCATTGGAAGTTTTAATCAAAAAATACCAACCGCAATTGCCCAAAGAAGATTATTATTTTATGAAAGAATTTATACTTTGGGCATTGGTTTCTTATGATAAATTGAGTAAAGATCGTGTGTCCGAAGGATATCAATTTAAAGATTTATACGGCAGTTATATAAGTAAATTGTAAAAAAAATAAATGCCTTAAGTGTATCAATATGATAAACTTAAGGTATTTTTAATTTGCTTTTTTTTATTACAAAAACTTCGCTTTTAGCTCTGGAGTTGGAATCATGCAGCTTTCTTTTTTGCCATACCATGTGTAACGGTTTTTGGCAATATAATCATAGAGTTGATTTCGAATTCTTGTTGGGAAGATTCTAAAAACAGGCCCAAAATGAAAAAAGCCACCTAAATTTTTGGCTATTTGCAATGCAGCATCCGATTTATAATAATAAGCAATTCCGGGTTCATACAAAATAATACTGTCAATATTTGCAGGATTAATACCAATATGTTTTAGAATTTCTTGCCCTAAATCTGATTGTAAAGCTACAAATCGAAACACATCTTTGGAATCGTATTTGATCACAAATTGAACCGCCGAATCACAAAGATTGCAAACGCCGTCAAAGAGGATTATTTTTTTGTTTTGAGGAAGGTTTAGCATTACTTATTAAATTACAGTTTCAATCTATTTATTTCATTTACAGGTTCCGTTACATCACTACCGCCCCATTCAACGATTGTAAATCCTTTTCTTTCTGTTTTTTGTAATTTTTGTTCCGAAATTTTTAATGGTTCCTTCAATTCATAAAATTCCATAAACAATCTAATTTCAGTATCAGGTTTTGGAAAAATAGTGTTTTTTGAAATCACATCATATTCAGAATTTACAAAGAAATGAATAAAATTAGTTTCGTTTTTCTCCAAAATAGGCAACCAAAACTGAACAAATTCGTTGGTTTCCATCGTGTTTAAGCCGATATATTCTAGTTTTTCAATCAAAAAAGCAGTCAAGTCATTTTTAGAAACTACAAAACCAGATTGATAATTATAATGCTCTTTCGGGAATGTTTGAGTTCCGTCCCAAAATAAGGAACTATAAAAACGATTGGTTTTTTTATCAAAAATTTGCCCATCAGGATAACCAATTAAATTCCAATTCTGCTCATATTTTGGGAAAGTAGTGAGTATTTTTCCTTTAAAATCAATCTTTATAGAAATATCTGTTTTTTCTTTTGGATACAAATAGATGACGGGTTTTTTAACCATTATCACATCTGGAGTGGTTTGATTTTTTAAAGTAATATTGACTATTGTATCTTTTTGTATTCTAATTTTTTGTGACTCAAATCCTTTTTTAGAAAAATTGATTAAGTCATTTTTAGCAATATTTATTTTATAATTGCCCAAGGAATCTGTATAATAGGTTTCTTTTTTTGTCAAATTTGTTACAAGTGCTTTAGCTATTCCTAGATTGTATTCATCTTTGACAACTCCATTTAGGATAATGTTGTATTTATTTTTATCGAATATGACTTCTGATGTTGTTTTGTCAGAATTTGAATTTGATTTTAGTAGCCGTCTATATTTACGAAATGTATCTTTTTTGAGAGTAACTAAAATAGCCCCATCAATTGCTCTGTAACCATATTTCTCAATTGCTTTTTCATCTTTAAGAATATCAATTTTGTCAATATCATTTGGATCAATTTTAACGAAAGCACCACTTTTGTTGGCTATTTCAATTCCATTAACAATCATTAAAGGTCTTTGTTCAGTAATATTCCATTTAGTAAATTCAGCCCTTCCTCCAACTGCAATTTTTTCAAAATTAGTCTGTTCAACATTCAATTGTGCCTGACAAACTCCGTAAAATAAGACTAAAAATAATTTGATTTTTTTCATGATTTGATTTTATTTATAAATCTACGTATTATTTCTTCACAGCTTCCACCAATTCCAAAAGTTCCAAACTCACTTTCGAGGTAAACACACCATAATTGACAGTCGCTTTTGTTTTTTCAATAGAATGAAGAGTTCCCACTGCTTTTCCGTCAAACATCCGCACTCGGTCGCCGACTTTCAAGATTGGTTTTGGTTTTTCGATAATGGGTTTTATTTTTTTCTCTTTCTTTTCGATTCTAATTTCCTCGACTTTAACTTCAACTTCTTTCAGCACTTCCATTTTTTTGGCAACGATGGCTTTTTTTTCTATTGGTGTGGCTTTTTTACGTTTAGAAACTTCTATTTCGATGATTTTTAGAAACTCGGCAATGACTACTTTTTTATTTTTAGAATTAAAATATTGATCCGCCAAAGCATCTATTTTTTGTCCCAAATAAATGGTTTTTTGATTGCTGTCATACAACTCTTGGTAACTCTGTAATTTTTGCTTGATTTTTTCATTCGTAATTTCCATTTTTTTACTCTCGTCTCGTGCTTTCGATTCTTCCTCTTTGAGTGTTTGCGATGTTTTTTCCATTTTGAAACGCTCTTTTTGTAGCGTGGCAATGGTTTTGTCAAAACGTACTTTACCCGTTTCAATTTTCTTTTTGGCTCGGTTGATTAAGCTATACGGAATTCCGTTTTTCTGCGCCACTTCAAAAGTAAACGAACTTCCAGCTTGTCCCAAAGCCAGTTTATACATGGG
>CAMAWK010000244.1 GCA_945861915.1 Flavobacterium psychrophilum
AAAAAGAAAAATAATAGACGACCAAAAAATGGTAATGGTACTAGTCGCCACTACATTTTGCTTGTCGGTTTCAGAATTATAAAATCGAAAAAAAGCGGTTTCCATTCCGTAGGATAAAATCACATTGAAAAACACCATCCACGACAAAACTATAGACACCTCGCCGTATTCAGCCGTGGGTAATATTCCGGTATACAAACGCACTAATAAAAAACTCAACATTCTCGGCAAAACCATTGCGAGTCCATAGATGGCTGTTTGTTTGAAAAGATTTTTATATAATCCCAAGGGTGTTTATGTTTTTATTACCACACAAAAATAACCATTTCTTTGGTTTTCGAATCAAATTGAATACCTAATCATACATTTTTGTTTTAAATTTTAAGACAAAAAAAGTCCCCGCCATGGCGGGGACTTAAGTATCGTTTATCGTATAAAATTACTATCCTTTCAAAGCCTCAGCTCCACCAACAATCTCAAGGATTTCATTAGTAATTGCAGCTTGACGGGCTTTGTTGTAAGTCAATTTCAATTGATCTCTTAATTCTTTCGCATTATCAGTTGCTTTGTGCATCGCAGTCATTCGCGCACCGTGTTCAGAGGCAAATGAATCTCTAATTCCTTTGTATAATTGTGTTTTCAATGATTTTGGAATCAAAGTCAATACAATTTCTTCTTTAGATGGTTCAAAAATATAATCTCCAGTGGATGCTGGGGTATCTGATTTTACTGCAGCCAACGGTAAAAATTGTTCTACTTGAACGATTTGAGTCGCAGCATTTTTAAATTGATTGTATACCAATTCAATTTTATCATAGTCACCTGATACAAATTTTTGTGTCAAGGTTTCGGCAATTACAGTTACATTGTCAAAAGTCAATGCGTCAAAAATAGTACTTTGATTGTCAATAACAGTAAGTGTTTTAGTCAAAATGTCGTTTCCTTTTTTACCGATTGCAAAAACATCTACTTGTTTTCCAGCGTAAAAATCATTACGATTCTTCACTTCCTTGATAACATTGGTATTAAAAGCACCACACAAACCTCTATTAGAAGTGATGGCAACCACTAATACTTTTTTTACTTCACGTTGTTTTGTGAATTCTCCTCCAACATCTCCATCCAAAGTTGCAGATAGATTTTGTAATAATTCCGTTAATTTTTCGGCATAAGGTCGCATTGCTGTGATGGCGTCTTGCGCCTTCTTCAACTTTGCTGCAGAAACCATTTTCATCGCTGCAGTAATCTGCATTGTTGATGAAATGGAAGTAATTCTATTACGGATTTCCTTTAAATTTGCCATTTAAGATTGTATTAAGATTGAAGTATTAAGTATCAAGACGTCTTAATTCTTGATACTTTATACTTAATACTTTTTAGTTATATTTCGCTGAAACTTCTTTAGCTGCTGCTTCCAATACATTTGTGATTTCGTCAGTCAGTTTGCCTGCTTTCAACGCATCAAGTGTATCTCTGTTTTTGTTGTTTAAGTATTCTAAGAAATCTTTTTCGAATTCTTTTACTTTAGCAACAGGAACGGTACGCAATAAGTTTTTTGAACCTGCATAAATAATAGCGGTTTGATTTTCAACAGTATAAGGGTCGTTTAGATTTTGTTTCAAAATCTCTACGTTTCTTCTTCCTTTTTCGATTACGTTCAACGTAACGGCATCCAAATCAGAACCAAATTTTGCAAACGCTTCCAATTCACGGAATTGAGCTTGGTCTAATTTCAAAGTACCAGCTACTTTTTTCATCGATTTAATTTGAGCATTTCCACCCACACGTGATACCGAAATACCTACGTTAATTGCTGGACGAACTCCTGAGTTAAACAAATCTCCATCCAAGAAAATCTGACCATCAGTGATCGAAATTACGTTGGTTGGGATGTATGCAGAAACGTCACCTGCTTGAGTTTCGATAATTGGCAAAGCAGTCAACGAACCTCCTCCTTTTACGATACCTTTCAAAGTATCTGGAAGGTCATTCATATTTTTAGCAATATCATCATCGGCAATTACTTTACACGCTCTTTCCAATAAACGAGAGTGCAAGTAGAAAACGTCTCCTGGATAAGCCTCACGTCCCGGTGGTCTTCTTAATAAAAGAGAAACCTCACGATACGCCACCGCTTGTTTTGATAAATCATCATAAATAATCAAAGCTGGACGACCAGAATCTCTGAAATATTCTCCAATTGCAGCACCTGCCATAGGAGCATATACTTGCATTGGCGCTGGATCAGATGCATTAGCAGCCACGATAACTGTGTAAGCCATTGCTCCTTTTTCTTCCAACATTTTAGCAATTCCTGCTACCGTAGACGCTTTCTGTCCAATGGCAACATATATACAGAATACAGGTTTTCCTGCATCGTAAAATTCTTTTTGATTCAAAATGGTATCCAAACAAACGGTAGATTTGCCTGTTTGACGGTCACCAATTACTAATTCCCGTTGACCACGACCTACTGGAATCATAGCATCAACTGCTTTGATACCTGTTTGTAATGGCTCGGTTACTGGCTGACGGAAGATAACTCCTGGCGCTTTTCTTTCTAAAGGCATTTCGTATAACTCTCCAGTGATTGGCCCTTTACCATCAATTGGTTGACCCAAAGTGTTTACTACACGACCTACAATTCCTTCACCTGTTTTTAGAGAGGCAATACGTTGTGTTCTTTTTACAGTTGAACCTTCTTTGATTCCTGTAGATGGACCTAAAAGTACCACACCCACATTGTCTTCTTCAAGATTCAATACAATCGCCTCTAGACCATTGTCAAACTCAACTAATTCCCCGTATTGAACATTAGAAAGTCCGTAAACACGAGCAATTCCATCACCCACTTGGAGTACAGAACCTACTTCTTCTAAAGTTGCACCTGATTCAAAACCTTCTACTTGTTTCTTTAATATTGCTGAAATTTCAGCAGGTTTAATTTCCGCCATAATTATTTATAAATAACTAGTTACTTAATTCTCTCTTTAATACTTGTAATCTGTTTGCAATAGAAGCGTTGTATTGCTTATCGCCTATTCTTAAAATAAATCCTCCAATAATTGATGGATCTATTGTGTTTTCAATTGTAATTTTTTTGCTGGATGAAA
>CAMAWK010000245.1 GCA_945861915.1 Flavobacterium psychrophilum
ATAGAAAAATATCAATAAACAAAAGACAAAATTCTTTAAATTCTTATACTTTTGTGAATATATATCTAAATAATGCAATTGAGAACATTCTTTACTATCAATTGTTATTTGTTTTTAAGAACAAAACTTTTTTGAAATGATATTGCATTGCAAATATTCAAAAAAGTAAAAATTAAAATTAAAATGCAAAAGTCATTACTGTTTTTTCATTTATTATTTGTCTCTATCTTCTTTGCTCAAAATAATGATACGAATTATGTTTTGGAGCATATTACAACCAATCAAGGTTTACCACACGAATATGTAACTTCAATACTAAGCGATGACCTAAATGCAAAATGGATTGGAACCGAAAACGGATTGACAAAGTATAATGGTTATAATTTTGAAAACATAAAACCTGGGAAAAATTACACAAAATTAAAAAACGAAAACATTGAAGTGCTCTTCAAAGATTCGGCTAACATCATTTGGATTGGTACCAAAAGTGGCGGTATTTCTTCATTAGATGTCAAAAACAACAGCATTAAAAACTATAATCATTTAATAGATTTAGACAAAAGTGGCGATTTAAATATTAAATCAATTGCAGAAGATGGAAAAGGGAATATTTGGATAGGAACACTTGAAAATGGTATTTTCATCATTGATTATCACAAAGAAAAACTCGTAAAGCACATAAAAACAAGGTCTATTATTCACAGTATCATTAAAGATAACGAATCTAATATGTGGTACACTAGTTATGTATCACTTTGTAGATATGAGCCTTCAAAAGATAAAATCACATCTTATAATACATCTAACTTTATCACCAATTTAATTTTAGATAAAAAACGAGAAAAATTATGGGTAGGTACAACTGAAGGCAGAACTGATTTGTTATATTTTGACTTTAAAACTCAAAAACTAGGTTCATTAGAAACAGGCGTGAAAAGCAACTATTCAAAATCATTTTTATTAGATGCCGAAAACAGACTTTGGATTGGAACATGGGGAAGAGGGCTTTATAGAAGTAATACGGATTTGACAAAATTTTCTAAAATCGATTTGGTTTCCCCAAACTCAGACAAATTAAATATAAATTATAATACTGTTCTGCAATTACATCAGGATAAAAACAATCAAATATGGGTCGCCACCGCGAATGGTGGTGTTGTGAAATTAGTTGAAAGTAAAGGTTTTAAAAACGCAAGTCAGGTTGTAAATCCGATTGCTTTAAGTGGCGATTTAAATTTCACCACTATTCATCAAAACAAAAATAATTTGTTTGTGGGCACATTGAATAATGGGCTTTTTATGGGAAAGGACTTTACAAATTTAACCCCCATCAATGATGAGATTAAAATATCAAAAATAGCTGTCATATACGAATACGGGAATAAATTATTTGTTGGGGGAAATACCGGTTTTTACATTTATGATTTGGCACTAAATAAAGTGGTGTTTTCTAATAAAAAAATTCAAAAGGTTACGGCTTTTCATGTGGATAAAACCAACACGCTTTTTATTGGAACACAAGAAGAAGGAATTAGTTTAGTTGCTTTAAAAGACATTTTAAACGAAAAAGCCTATTTGTTTTATTCAGATATTAAAACGGGAAATTACGGGATAGAAAATGATCGAATTACCAGTATTCAAGAAGATTCGAAAGGGAATATTTGGGTAGGAACCTATAACGGTTTACACATGTATGATCGATCAAAAAAGAAATTTAACGCTCAATCGCTATTGATAAACGACAAATTACCCAGTGTAATTATTAATTCGATTGCTATTCAAAATGATAATATATGGTTAGCAACACCAGTTGGATTGGTGAAATTATCATATAAAAATAACAAAATAAGCATTTCAAAAAAACTAACTAAAGAAAATGGTTTGAATGACGATTTTATTTGTGCCATTACTTTTGATGCTCAATCCAATTTGTGGTTTAGTACAAAAACACAAATAATACAATACAACGAAAAAAAGGATTATTTTGTGAGCTTTGGAGAAAATGATGGTATAAAAACAACTTCATTTAACACTAGGAGTTTTTTTAATTTTAAGAACAATGTCCTGTTTTTTGGTGGAATTGATGATATAACTTATTTTAATCCAGCTAAAATAACACCCGTTAACTCAGTTACTGAAGTTGTGTTTACTAATCTTAGAGTCAACAACAATAACATTCAATTTCCTATTGAAAAAAATGAAAGTCAAATATTAGATAAGAATTTTAGTTATGTTGATAAAATAGAATTAGGTCACAATGACAAATTTTTCTCTATTGGTTTTATTACTAATGATTTTTCAGGTAAATTAAATACGAAATATCGATACAAATTAGAAGGGTATCAAAACAAATGGTTTGACATTCAACATCAAACCGAAATCAATTTTGCAGGTTTAGAAAATGGAGAATATATTCTTCAGGTTGCAGCAACTCGTGATAATCAAACTTGGAGTAACTCAAAAAAACTCCTAATAGAAATATCAACTTCTCCGTGGAAAAGTGTTTGGGCCATAATTATTTATACTATCTTGACCATTATACTATTTTACTATATTCTTAAAGTATATTACGATCAATTAAAATTAAAAAACAATTTAAAAATTGCCGAAAATGATAAGCAAAAAGAAATAGAATTGAGTGAACTCAAATTGAATTTTTTTACCAATATCTCTCACGAGTTTAGAACTCCATTAACGCTGATTATAAGTCCTTTGAACGAACTTCTTGAAAATACCGAAATCGATTCGAGAATAGCCAAAAAACTAAGCGTGATGGACAAAAATGCCAATCGATTGCTCAATTTAATCAATCAGTTATTAGATTTTCGTAAAGCAGAATTTGGTCTATTACAACTAAGTGCTGCACAAGGAAATATGGTTCGGTTTTCAAAAGAAGTCTATCTGTATTTTCATGAAATGGCCATATCAAGGGGAATAAAATATAAATTTAAACACACTGAAGACGAAATATTATTTCCTTTTGACAGAAGTAAAATTGAAATCGTTTTATGTAATTTGCTTTCTAATGCTATCAAATACTGTAGCTCTGGAGATACAATTACTTTGTTGGTAGAAAAGCAAGATGAATTTTGTGTCAT
>CAMAWK010000246.1 GCA_945861915.1 Flavobacterium psychrophilum
TGGCACACATTGGCGGAGCAGATACGTTTGCAAGAGCCTTATTAACAGCCGATAAAATCATTACTTCTTCGGCTTATGACAAATTAAGAACAGCACGATACAGTTCATTCGATTCAGGAAAAGGAAAAGATTTTGAAGAAGGAAAATTAGATTTAAACGCTTTATATGAAATCGCCAAAGAAAATGGAGAATTGACTTTGCAAAGTGGCAAACAAGAATTGTTTGAAAACATTATTAATCAATATATTTAGAGCTTTCTAAAATCTTCTTATTTATTGCTTTCACTAGAGCTGGTCCTTCATAAATAAATCCCGTGTACAATTGAATCAAACTGGCACCAGCTTCCAGTTTTTCTATAGCATCTTCTGGCGAATGAATCCCTCCTACTCCAATTATCGGAAATGCTTTATTGCTTTTTTCAGACAGAAACCGAATCACTTCGGTGGCTCTTTTTCCTAGTGGTTTACCAGACATTCCGCCCATTTCTACTTTATTTTCAGCTTGCAGACCCTCTCGAGATAAAGTTGTATTCGTGGCGATAACACCTGCTATTTTTGTTTCTTTTACAATATCAATAATATCTAGCAACTGAAAATCGGTTAAATCGGGTGCGATTTTTAATAGAATAGGTTTTTGTTTTGGCTTTCCGTTATTTCTATTTTGAAGAGTTTGCAACAATTGCGTCAAAGGCTCTTTTTCTTGTAGTTCTCTTAAATTAGGTGTGTTGGGCGAACTCACATTGACCACAAAATAATCAACATAATCATATAAAGCATCAAAACAAATGAGGTAATCTTCGACTGCAGTTTCATTTGGAGTCAATTTATTTTTTCCAATATTCCCACCAATTAAAACATTGGTATTGCTTTTCAATCGTTCTACTGCCGAAAGAACGCCACCATTATTAAAACCCATTCTATTAATTATTGCCGAATCTTCTTTTAATCGAAACAATCGCTTTTTAGGATTTCCGTCTTGTCCTTTAGGTGTCAAAGTTCCAATTTCTATAAAACCAAAACCGAAATTAGATAATTCCTTGTACAAAGCTGCATCTTTATCAAAACCTGCTGCTAAACCTACTCTGTTTTTAAATTTCAGTCCAAAAACTTCGGTTTCCAATCGTTTGTCTTTTACTTCATAAATTGATTGAAAAAGAGCCGAAACCATTGGTATTTTAGAAAGAAAACGAATCAGAGAAAAAGTAAAATAATGAACCTTTTCTGGATCAAAACAAAAAAGTATTGGGCGAATGATGAGTTTGTACATGAAAGGTTTTTTAGTAGAACAAAAGTAAGTGTATCTACTCAATTATGAAAAAGTTTGAAAAATAAATTTTTGCCTTTTTATACATTCAAACTTAGATTCAAATCTTGAAAAAAATTAAGATTACTAATTTTATTTACATTTGTACTTGAAATTATTCAGTTTAGATATTTTAACACATGAAAAACCCACAAATTTTAGTTCTGTTACTAATTGGTAGTGTGCTTGTAATCACAGGTGCTTTTTACAAAATCACGAACCAACCCAAAGATTGGACTAGTTTATTTTTGATTGTTGGGATGACTTTTGAAGCTGTAGCAGGAATTTTACTCATCCTGAAATTAATCAAGAAAAACAAAAAAGATTCTTTTTTAGATAGTTAAATAGCACTTCAATGAATATTAAGCTCATCGCGATTGGCAAAACCGACAACAAAAATCTTCTATCTCTGATTGATGATTATCAAAAAAGATTGTCGTTTTATATCAAATTCGATTTAGAAATTATTGCCGACATTAAAAATGTAAAAAACCTTTCTGAAAGCCAACAAAAAGAAAAAGAAGGTGAATTAATTTTGGCTAAAATTACTCCAACTGATCAACTTATTTTATTGGACGAAAACGGAAAGACTTTTTCAAGTGTTGGTTTTTCGGAAGAATTGCAAAAGAAAATGAATTCCGGTGTTAAAACACTCGTATTTGTCATCGGTGGTCCGTATGGTTTTTCTGAAACGGTTTATGCTAAAGCTACTGGCAAAATATCGCTTTCGCTACTTACTTTTTCACATCAAATGGTGCGTTTATTTTTTATTGAGCAACTATATCGAGGATTTACGATTTTAAAAAACGAACCCTACCATCATCAGTAATTCAGATTGCAGATTTTAGATTTAGGATTTTAGAGTTTAACTTTATTGAATAAAGTAACACACTCCACCGCTTCTTTTACATCATGCACTCGTAGAATTTTTGCTCCTTTGGTTAGTGCAATGGTGTTTAAAACAGTAGTTCCGTTTAAAGCATCTTCGGCTGTAGAGTTTAAAGTTTTATAAATCATAGATTTTCTAGAAAAACCTGCCAATAAAGGCAATTCAAGCATTTCGAACAATTCTAAATTTTGTAGTAATTCATAGTTTTGTTCTAAAGTTTTGGCAAAGCCAAAACCAGGATCTACAATTAAATCGTTTATTCCGAAACTTCTAGCCTTTGCTATATTTTCAGAAAAATAAAACAAAATATCCTTCAAAAGATTATCATAATTGGTCAAGGCTTGCATCGTTTGGGGCGTACCTCGCATGTGCATCATACTATAAGGCACTTTGTATTCTGAAATAGTTTCTAGCATTTTAGAGTCTAAATTTCCTGCTGAAATATCATTAATTATTGCCGCACCGTTTTCTATACACACTTTGGCTATTTCACTTCTGAAAGTATCAATTGACAAAATAGCCTCTGGAAAATGGCTGACAACTAATTTTACAAAAGGTAGGATTCGGTTTAATTCTTCATCTTCCGAAACCAATTCAGCACTGGGTTTGCTAGAATAGGCACCGATATCAATAAATGTGGCACCGTCAGTCAGCATTTTTTCAACTTGTGTCAAAATTTGAGTTTCTGTTTTAAACTTGCCACCATCAAAAAAAGAATTGGGTGTTAGGTTCAAAATCCCCATCACTTTGGGCGTTGTTAAATCAATCAGTTGTCCTTTGCAGTTTATTGTCATTTCTTAAAACTAAAATTCGTTTATCATCATTTTCCCATCCAACAAATATTGCTTATTTTTGGAAAAATTTACACAAATATACGTCAATAAATGAATAGTACTTCACAG
>CAMAWK010000247.1 GCA_945861915.1 Flavobacterium psychrophilum
TCTAATTTTCGAAAATACACTTCTCCTTTTTGTTCAAAAATTTCATTTATTGTCAGCTTCTCGCGTTTTTCGATTTTTTTATCTAAATCTATCACAGAAATTCCTGTAAGATTAGCGAGTTTTTTTGACACTGTAGACTTGCCACAGCCCATATAACCTAGTAGAATTATTTTTCTCATTTGAATAAAACCTTATAGATTAAGGCGTTAAAAGGATTTGCTAAAAAAACACAAATTTATAATAAAATAGCTTTGAAAAATTAAAAATAAGACCCTATATTTGCACCCGCATTCAAGAAAGGTAAAAAAGACTCGATAGCTCAGTCGGTAGAGCACATCACTTTTAATGATGGGGTCCTGGGTTCGAGCCCCAGTCGGGTCACAATTTAAGATAGAGACGTTGCCTTGCAACGTCTCTAACAGTTTTAGGCCACGTGGAGAAACGGTAGACTTGCCATCTTGAGGGGGTGGTGCTCGTAAGGGCGTGTGGGTTCAAATCCCACCGTGGTCACATTTAAAAATAAATTCCAAAACAGAAATTATACTTTCGTAAAATAGCTGTTTTGGATTTTTTTATTGATTTTGTGTAAAAATAAAATCAATTTAAAATTACCGAATCATTATTTGTAAGTAGTAAATTGATTTTAGCAATATACATTTTATAAAATCGTTATATCTTTAAAAATTATTTGCTTTAAATATAAATTTTTAAAAAATGAAAAAATACATACTTCTCTCTTTATTAAGTATTACAATGACCAGTTGGAGTCAAAGCAAGAAAGCAATGGACTATTTCGTTAAAGGCGAACAAAAATCGGAAGCTGGAAATAGTGCAGGATCTATTTTGGAGTACAATAATGCCCTAAAAGAAGAGCCTTTTTTTACAGCTGCTTATTTGAACAGAGCCTTAGAAAAAATAAAAATTAAAGATTTTGCAGGTGCAATGTCCGATGCCAATTCAGCCATTACTATTGAGGATAAAAACGCTGATGCTTTTGCCACAAGAGCGAATATTTATTATAAATTAAAGGAATATCAAAACGCCATTAAAGACTGTACTGCCGCCATCAATTTAAATCCAAACGACTACGTTTCATATAACTTGCGTGGACTTTCTTATAAAAACAATAATGATTTAAAAAACGCTTGTTCCGATTTTAGCAAAGCCATTCAATTAGGGAGTAAAAGTGCAGTAAATAACAAAAAAACGTTTTGCAAATAATTACTATTTTAAATAATTAGTAACCGAAATTTTTACTTTTTTCGTGTAGCTTTCTTCAAATCTTCTCCTCCAGGAATCTTCAATTTGTCGGTTAAAAGAGAAATTTGTTCTAAATCGAAGTTGCCCGTTAAAAACATCAAAACCGTTTCATTGTCTTTGCCACCAGCCTCAATAAACATCAAGAGTTGATTTATTTTCCCGTCTGAAACAGCTGACTTTACCATTAATCGAATGTTTCTATTTTCTTCGTTTACTCGCATTAATTCCTCTAATTTGTTAGTTGAAGAATAATTTTCAGCGACTTTTTTCATTTCCGAAGTGGCTCTAACACTGGTTGTAGTAAAAACTTTTAGGTTGTCTAATTTTTGAATTAAACTAAGATATTGAGCAATTTCCTTGTCAGAAGTATCCATTTTAACCTTACTCATCAAATCAAACATTTTTTTATTGACAATAATAGATGAGATATCATCTTGCCCCTCAAACTTGTCAAAAGTGACTTGAGAAAAAAATGAATGTGTAATGAATAAAAAAATCAATGTTAGCATACTTTTTCTCATGGCAGTTTTGATGTTTATTGGTTGAAGGTTTTTGGACTAATTGCTTTTAATTTAACAAATCAAAACTAACTTATTTTTATTATATAATTTGTAAAATAAAACTTAAAGTTGTTTACATTTACACCTACCTAAAATTATACCAAGAATATGAAATCAAAAATTAAATACATACTAGTACTTTTTTTAGCACTTTTATCATTTCAGTGTTGTGAAGATAAAGACGATTTTCCTAAGAAATCAGAAGTTGAAGTAATTAATGAAAATGATTCTATTGAAATTGTCAATGTAGATGTCCAAGATTTTATATGGAAAGGACTTAACTTATATTATTTATGGCAAGCTGATGTGCCAAATTTAGCTGATGATCGATTTGCCAATCAAAAAGAACTAAATCAATTTTTATCAAAATATCCTGTTCCTGAAGATTTATTTAATGCATTAAGAGTGAATGAATCTATAGATAAATTCAGCTGGATTGAAGATGATTACGAAAAACTCGAAGGACAATTACAAGGAAACACAAATAGCAACGGAGTCGAATTTGGATTAAATTTAAAATCAACTGGTTCACAGGAAGTAATAGGTTGGGTAAGATATATTGTCCCAAATTCTGATGCGTCAACAAAAAACATTAAACGGGGCGACATTTTTTATGCTGTAAATGGCATAACACTTACAGTTGATAATTACTCGGAATTACTTTTTGGTAACGAAAATAATTACAAACTAAATTTTGCTGACTATAGTAACGGTACTTTCGTTCCAAACGGAAAATCAGTCGATTTAACTAAAACTCCTTTAGAGGAAAATCCAATTTTGATTAACAAAGTGATTATTTCAGGTTCGCATAAAATAGGGTATTTGATGTATAATGGCTTTTATTCTAATTATGATTCTGAATTAAATGATGCTTTTGGAGCACTAAAATCTCAAGGAATCACAGATTTAGTATTGGATTTACGATACAATGGTGGAGGGTCTGTGCTAACTGCTACAAGGTTAGCGAGTATGATTACAGGTTCATTTACAGGTCAGGTTTTTGCAAAACAACAATGGAATTCTAAAGTAGAATCTTATTTTGAATCTAATAATCCTGACGCTTTAAAAAATTTCTTTACCAATAAAATTGGATCAACACCCATCAACAGCGTGAATATGAGTAAAGTTTATATTCTTACTACACGAGGTTCGGCTTCTGCCAGTGAATTAGTCATCAATGGATTAAAACCTTTTATAAATGTGGTTCAAATTGGCGATGTAACAATAGGCAAAAATGTTGGTTCTATTACTTTGTATGATTC
>CAMAWK010000248.1 GCA_945861915.1 Flavobacterium psychrophilum
GTTGAAATTATTTTAATCAAATAATTAATTTTAAACTTCTAAAGATTTAGTATTTCAATTATAATCGCTTTTGTTATTTATTAAAATAACAGAAGCGATTATTTTTTATAGATTTGCAAACGATAATTAATTTAGGATTTTAAAAAAAAACTTCCATCATATAATGACAACAGCACATTTAATTGATCAAATTCAAATAAAAAAATCTTTTTTATGTATTGGATTGGATGTTGATTTAACAAAAATACCCAAACATCTTTTATCGTCAGAAGATCCTATTTTTGAATTTAACAAAGCAATTATTGATGCTACTCATGATTTAGTAGTTTCCTATAAGCCAAACACAGCTTTCTATGAAGCCTATGGAATAAAAGGTTGGTTGTCTTTGCAAAAAACGATTGATTATATTAACGAAAACTATCCTGAAATTTTCACTATTGCAGATGCAAAAAGAGGAGATATTGGTAATACTTCATCGATGTATGCCAAAGCTTTTTTTGAAGACATGAATTTTGATAGCGTAACGGTTGCGCCATATATGGGAAAAGATTCTGTTGAACCTTTTTTAACTTTTGAAAATAAGCATACCATTATGTTGGCTTTGACTTCTAATGAAGGCGCGTTTGATTTTCAAACATTGAATGTTAATGGAACAGAATTATACAAACAAGTTTTAGAAACATCAAAAACTTGGAAAAATTCTGAAAACTTAATGTATGTAGTCGGTGCCACAAAAGCCGAATATTTTACAGAGATTCGCAAAATTGTTCCTGATAGTTTTTTGTTGGTTCCAGGAGTTGGTGCACAAGGCGGAAGCCTTTCAGAAGTTTGCAAATATGGAATGAATGCAAATATTGGATTGCTAATAAATTCTTCAAGAGCAATTATCTATGCGTCAAATGAGCTAAATTTTGCTGAAAAGGCTAGGGAAGAGGCGTTAAAAATGCAACAAGAAATGGAAGGAATATTAGAATCATTTATTCTTTAATGATTTCAAAAGTTTTAGTTGCTCTTTCGTTTGCAATTTTAACAAAATAAACTCCGTTTTTATAGCTACTTAAATCTATAATACTTAAAGGTTCATTAAGTATTAATGAATCAATTTCGTTTCCTATAATTGAATATATTCTTACTTGAACTCCTAAATGTATTTCTGATATTTTGATAGATAATTTATTGGTTACAGGATTTGGATATATAACAATATCTTCAAAACTTTCATTGTTTGAAGTCGATAAGTTTTTTTCTTGATACACTCTTATGTAGTCTATTTCCAAAGCACTTTGATTAAAATTTGAACCTATAACACTTGGTTCAATTGCAACATTTAATAATAAAAATTGTTCTGCATCAAATGGCCAAGTATACTGATTTTTAATTGTTGGATTATAGCTCAAATGATTTACTCCATCGACACTAAATGTTATTCTTTGATTATCCCATTCTACTGCGTAAACATGAAAATCATCAGACACTCCTGATTTATTCTGTGAATTAGTAATGTATTCGCCAATAGTTAAATTACCATTTATTGGATGGTGTACGGCACTGGATATTATATTTTGATTATTTCCCCAATGCTCCATAATATCTATTTCCCCGCAAGCTGGCCAACTGATGGTTCCATACCCATTCAATTGCCAATAAGCTCCTAGCTCATTGATATTTTTACCTAACATCCATATTGCAGGCCAAGTTCCAGTACCAGTTGGTAATTTTGCTCGTGCTTCTACACGTCCATATTTAAAAGCAAATTTCGAATTTAATCTTGCCGATGTATATTTCTTTGTTACTCCTTGATTTGTAAATGCTTCTTTTTTGGCAACTATTTTCAATGTACCATTACTTACAAATGAATTTTCAATGCGGTCTGTATAGTGCTGCTGCTCATTACTAAACCAACTGTCTCCGTTGGGGAGCTGTGTTTGATGATGCCAGTTATTAAAATTTACGACTCCATTTCCTTCGAATTCGTCCGACCATGTTAAAACATCAAATTTCGAACTGTTTTCTACAAAAGCATAAAGAAAATCGTCAATATATCCAATTACTTTATCAGTGTTATTTTCTCCATTTATTTGAATTAATACTCTATTAAAATCGAATCTACTAATTGGATTATTAGAATTTGAGTCTAAATTCAAATAGCTATCCTTAGCAAAATCGAAAGTAATAATTTGCCATTTATTTAATTCAATAGGTTTGATTATTTCGCATTGAGTAGACCAAGGTTCAGATAAATTTCCGTTTTGCAGTTTTAATGAGATTTTATTAGTTTGATTTCCTGTGATACCCGAAGAGGGAACATATATTTTTAATGTAAAAATACTGTTAGTTGTTAAATCAAAATTTGATGCTGCTTCGAAACGTATATTGGCATATTGTCCTCCATAATCTGAATATTTTAAAACTGTCGAGCTATTGTTAATGCTAACTTTATATGGATTTTCAAATTGCCTGTTCAAATTACAATTGTCTTCAGTCCAGCTCGAAATATTTCCGTTCCCTTCAAAGTTATCGGTTAACATTTTGACTTGCGAAAATAAGGGAGTACCAAATAATAAGCAAATTAATAGTTTACGGTACATAGAAAATAAGTTGCTTTAAATTTGAATTTTTACGTAAAATTCAAAAAAAATAGAATTTTTATAAAGATACAGTTTTCTGTTAGAATAAGAATTAAAAAAAATGAGAGGTTTTATAAAATAAGAATGCCGAAAAAATTTGTCGGCATTCTTTTTACTAACCAAAAACCAAATAATAAATAACCAGTTTATTACACTCCAAAGATGAGATATTTAACTGATTAATATTGTTAAGTATTTGTTATTAGTTTGTTGGAAATACGTTAAGATTTAATAAAATACAACCGTTTTATTATCATAAACCATCGTTTTTCGTTCGGCATGCAATTTTATTGCTCTGGCTAAAACAATTCGCTCTAAATCACGTCCTTTCATTACAAAATCTTCAATAGAATTAACATGAGAAACACGTGCAATATCTTGTTCAATAATTGGACCTTCGTCTAAGCCTTCGGTGACATAATGACTAGTTGCACCGATGATTTTTAC
>CAMAWK010000249.1 GCA_945861915.1 Flavobacterium psychrophilum
TTTTTTTGCAAAGGTAGTCGAAACTTGATGAAGTCGTTTAAACTTTTTCCATTTGTTAAAAATTTGTCTTTTGCACCCAATTTTGCCTTTTTTTCGTTCCGTAGCGCTGCTATGCATCTTAAAAAAGACTTCAATTGGTTACAAAATCCTTAATTTTTGCTTAAACGCAAAAAGTTCAAACGACTTCAATTAAAACACGATTAAATTAATATCGTTATAAGGTAGTTCAAACCAATCTCCAACCGTTTTGTTGGATAAAATGCCACGATACAAATACACTCCGTTTTTCAATCCTTTGTCGCATCGAATAGCACTTTCTATCCCACCATCCTCGGCAATTTGTAGTAAATAAGGAGTGATGATATTGCTGATAGAAAGGGAGGCTGTTTTTGAATATCTTGAAGGAATATTTGGAACACAATAATGCAACACATTATTTTTTAAAAAAGTAGGTTTTTCGTGGGTTGTTACCTCAGAAGTTTCAAAACAACCGCCTGTATCAATACTTACATCGACAATTACCGCCCCTTTTTTCATGTGTTCTACCATTGTTTCGGTAACAATTACTGGAGAACGTTCTTTGCCGCGCATCGCTCCAATAGCCACATCGCATCTTCGAAGCGCTTTTAATAAAGACTTTGGATGAATTGTTGAAGTAAAAATTCGTTGGTTTAAATTGTTTTGTAATCGTCTGAGTTTTGTAATAGAATTATCGAATACTTTTACATTTGCACCCAGCCCAATCGCAGCTTTTGCGGCAAATTCTCCCACTGTTCCCGCTCCAAGAATAAGTACATCTGTTGGAGGTACGCCGGATATATTTCCTAACAATAATCCTTTTCCAGAGTCGTTTCTAATCATTAATTCGGCGGCAATTAAAATTGAGGCAGTCCCCGCAATTTCGCTTAATGACTTGACTACGGGATAGGTGCCATCTTCATCTTTTATATATTCGATAGCAAATGCGGTACATCTTTTTTTAGCTAAAGCTGAAAAATAGGATTTTGTAATGGTTTTTAATTGAATGGCTGAAATGATAATTGTTTTTGGGTTAATCATTTCAATTTCAGCAAGGCTTGGCGGCTCCACTTTTAATATCATCGGACATCCAAATACCTTTTTGGTGTCTTTTGTAATTTCTGCACCAGCATCGGAATATTCTTTATCAGAATAACTAGAATTTTCACCAGCTCCAGATTCTATCATTACTCTGTGACCTTGAAAAACCAAAGAATTCACAGCGTCTGGGGTTAAACAAATTCGGCGTTCTTGAAAACTGGTTTCCTTTGGAATGCCAATAAAAAGTTCACTTTTATTCCTTGCTACTTCTAGTTTTTCTTCTTGTGGTAGTAACTGTTGTTTTGTGAAAGGAGTAATGCCCATTGTTTTTCAAAATTTAGGCTCTAATGTATTGAAAAAGTTTAATTTTTTCAATTTTATTTTAAAAATTGCTGAATTCTAACGAACGATTGCCGTCTGAAAGTAGTTTTATAGTAATTTTTGAATGTGATTCAGGAACTAAATTCGGAATCTTTTCGGCCCATTCTATAAAACACCAATTGCCTGAATATAAGTATTCGTCAATACCCATATCTAAGGCTTCAGTCTCCACTTTTATTCTATAAAAATCAAAGTGATAAATAGATTGAAAAGCAGTATTTTGGTATTCGTTTACTAAAGAAAAAGTAGGACTACTTACAGTTTCGATAACTCCTAATTCTTTGACTAATTCTTTTATTAAAGTAGTTTTCCCAACCCCCATTTCTCCTTCAAAAAGAATCACTTTATTCGGATTTTGTGCTAGTATTTTTTTTGCAACTGCATTAATTTCATCAAGTGAAAAAGTAATTTCCATACTTTAATTATTGTGCGATTTTAGATTATTTTGGATTCAAAATTAAAAAAGGAATTATCATTTCTTCTAGCGAAATTCCCCCATGTTGGTAGGTGTTTTTGTAATAACTAACATAATGATTGTAATTATTAATGTAAGCCAAAAACAAATCATTTTTTGCAAAAATATAAGAACTACTCATATTAATTGCAGGCAAACCTACTTTTTTTGGATCTTTAATGGCGTACACATCTTTTTGTTCGTAAGTCAAACTGCGACCCGTTTTGTAACGCAAATTTAAACTCGTGTTTTTATCACCAACTACTTTTGATGGATTTTTTACGTTAATTGTTCCGTGATCGGTAGTCAAGATTAGCTTGAAACCCATTCTTTGTGCCTGTTGAATAATTTCTAAAAGAGGTGAATTTTTAAACCAACTCAAAGTCAATGAGCGATACGCTTTATCGTCTGAGGCTAGTTCTTTTACTACATCCATTTCGGTTTTTGCATGTGAAAGCATATCGACAAAATTATAGACAACTGTAACTAAATCATTGTTTTTAAGTGATTTGAAGTTGTCAACTAATTTTTTTCCTGAACTTAAATTAGTGATTTTAAAATAGTCTTGTTTTATGTTTAATCCCAGTCTTTTTAGCTGTGCAGTAAGGAATTCTGCTTCAAATAAATTTTTCCCACCTTCTTCTGGGTCATTTTTCCAATATTGTGGAAATTGTTTTTCCATTTCCAGCGGAGTTAATCCCGAAAAAATTGCATTTCTAGCATATTGAGTAGCCGTTGGCAGAATGGCATAATAAGGTACTTCTTTTTCAAGTTTATAGTGATTTCCTACCACGCTTTCGAACACTTTCCATTGGTCGTAGCGCAAATTATCTATGACTACAAATAATATTGGCTTGTCTTTTTTTACAATTTCGGGAACTACTAATTCTCTGAATAAGTTATGTGAAAGTGTTGGCTTTTCTGATTTTGGAACAAACCAATCTTCATAATTGCGTTCGATGAATTTTCCGAATTGGGAATTGGCTTCTGCCTTTTGAGATTCTAAAATCGATATCATACTTTGGTCATCGATGTTTTCTAATTCGAGTTCCCAAAAAATCAGTTTTTTATAAAATTCAATCCAATCTTCATAAGAATTGACCATAGCCATTTCCATTGAGATTTTTCTAAATTCTTTTTGATAATCCAAAGTGGTTTTTTGTGAAACCAATCTTGAATG
>CAMAWK010000250.1 GCA_945861915.1 Flavobacterium psychrophilum
AGAGAAGCAACCAAAAAATGGTCAATGCCAATCCATAATTGGGGATTAATTCTCAATCAGTTCTTAACTATTTTTGAAAAAAGGGTTCAACTTTAATTAAAAAGCCAAACCCCTTTATTTTTAACTTACACACTTTTTAGGATAGTGTCCCTTTTTTTTATTAGTTTTTATTCGGAATTTAGAGGAAACGATATTCGTTTGTTTAAGGATTCAATTTAAGTTTCATCATAATGTCTATTTGTTCATCTTCGCCAAGTTTAAAAATATGTTTATCAAAAGCTACAAAACCATTTCTCTTGTAAAAGTTTATTGCTTTTAGATTTTCTTCCCAAACTCCCAACCAAACAAAGTCTACTTTCCTTTGTTTTGCTATTTCAATTGCTTTATCATACAAAATTTGTCCAATCTTTTTACCGTGAAATTCTTTAAGAACATAAATTCGTTCAATTTCAGCTGCTCCTAAATCCTTGAGCTCAGTTTGAGAAACTCCAAAATTTAGTTTAAAATACCCAATTATAGAATTGCCAATTTTTGCAAAGTAAAATTCTGAATTTTCGTCATTTAGTTCATTATATATTTTGTCGCTTGAAAACCTTTCTGCTAAATATTTTTGCATGTTCTCCTCAGTGTTCGATGACGAAAAAGTTTCAAAAAAAGTTTGTCTGCTAATTTTTTGTAATTGTTTACTATCGTTAATTGCTATTTTTTCAAGCTCAATTTTTTCCATTTTTTCTTTTTGATTTGAGTTGTATCATAGGTTTGTCAATTAATTGGTTCTTTTTTGATTAAAATAGTTAAGATTCAGTTACTTATAAATACCGAATTTGTGTCTGTTTAATCTATTAAATATAACAAAAAAACACCCTGAAAATAACTTTCAGGGTGCTTTAGTTTATTTAAAAAGGGTCTTACTACAAGAACTCTCCGTGTTGAGAAATATCTAATCCTAATTCTTCTTTTTCTTCACTAACTCTAAGTGGTGTAATTTTATTTACAATAAAGAAAAGTGCATAAGAAACAGAAAATGCAAATATGGATACCAATACTAATGCTTTTAATTGAATTAAGAATAAAGTAGCATCACCAAAGATTAAACCTTGATTGTCACCAACAATTGAATTTACTGAATTAGAAGCAAATACTCCTGTTAATAACATACCTACCATTCCACCAACACCGTGACAAGCAAATACATCCAAAGCATCATCAATTTTTCCTTTAGGGAATTTGCTTACTACAATATTACTTACCAATCCAGCAATCGCACCAATCGCAATTGCATGAGGAATTGATACAAAACCTGCAGCAGGAGTAATAGCAACTAATCCTACAACAGCACCAATACAAGCACCCATAGCAGATACTTTATGACCTAATATTTTGTCAATAAATACCCAAGCCATGGCAGCAGCAGCAGCAGCTACAGTTGTAGTTCCT
Source organism: Flavobacterium psychrophilum (assembly GCA_945861915.1). GTDB lineage: Bacteria > Bacteroidota > Bacteroidia > Flavobacteriales > Flavobacteriaceae > Flavobacterium > Flavobacterium psychrophilum_E. The sequence goes on from CAMAWK010000250.1 coordinate 1,438, forward strand.
AACGCTTGTGCAGCTAAACTTCCAGCTCCAACAGCAGATCCTGCATTGAAACCAAACCAACCGAACCATAATAAACCAGTTCCTAATAATACATAAGTAATACGTGCAGGATTTGCTTTTGGTACTTTTCTTTTTCCTAAAAACATAGCTCCAGCCAAAGCAGCCCAACCAGCACTCATGTGTACTACTGTTCCACCAGCAAAGTCTAATACTCCCCATCCGAAGAGGATTCCATCAGGATGCCAAGTCATGTGACACAATGGTGCATATACTACCAAAATGAATAATACCATAAACAACAAATAAGCCCAGAAACGAACACGTTCTGCAAAAGCACCTGTAATTAAAGCAGGAGTAATGATGGCAAATTTGGCTTGAAATAAAGCAAATAAAAGGAAAGGAATTGTTGGAGCCAACTCCCAAGCAGTGTTAGCACTAACACCTTGAAAGAACATGTTTGAAGAAGGATCTCCAATAAAACCATTAACTGATGGTCCAAAACACAATCCGAAACCAACTACAACCCATAGAACTGTAACGATTACCATAGCTATAAAACTTTGTAATACGGTACTAATTACATTCTTTTTGCCAACCATACCTCCGTAAAAGAACCCCAATCCAGGAGTCATTAATAATACAAAGGCAGTGGCAACAATCATCCAAGCTGTATCACCAGTATCTAACTTTAGTTCAACAACGTGAGCTCCCAAAGTAGCACTTTCTGGAAATAAGTGAATAGAAAAAATAGATAACACTAGAATTGTGATTAGAATCACACTTAAAACAATCTTACGCATAGTTTAAATTTTTAGTTTTTAATTCCGATAAAAGTAAATAATTCATTTCATACCCTCATAAAAAATGAGTTTCAAAACCTCATTTTTATCAAATCACTATTTTACCCCCTATAATTTTGAAAGTATTTGATAATTAAATCTTAGAATTAACAATTTATTAATGCTTGTTTTTGTTAAAATTGATTTAAATATTGAATTTAATGCGTTTAAAGTTAGATTTTGCTATCAATTTTATTTAAAAATTCGCAAAATCATTGAATATTTTTCAAAAATTTATTAATTCGGTGCCAATACCATTTAAATCGGAATAGCTAACAACGCCATTTGAGATGCTTACTCCGGTTGCGATATCATTAGCCAATAATAAAGCGCCATCCATATCAACAAAATCGAGTTCGGGTAGTAAGTGTGCAATCGCAGAAATACCTATTGTCGATTCGGTCATGCAACCCACCATGGTTTTTAGCCCTAATTTTTTCGACTCAGCAATCATTCTTCTAGCAGGTGTAAGTCCCCCACATTTACTCAATTTTATATTGATACCATGAAAATAATTTTGACATCGCGATACATCTTCTTCAACTATACAACTTTCATCGGCTATAATGGGCAAAACCGATTTGTTAAATACCTCCAAATGTCCTTCCCAATTATCTGCTTTTAAAGGCTGTTCTAAAAATTCGACACCTATTTTTTTTAATTCAATAGCATTTTGAATCGTTTCCTTGACCGTCCAGCCGCAATTGGCATCAATCCTAAAAACAGCATCGGTATGCTTTCTTAATTCGGTTACAATAGCAATATCATCTTTGGTGCCCAATTTTATTTTATAAAT
>CAMAWK010000251.1 GCA_945861915.1 Flavobacterium psychrophilum
ACCCAATGGCTTATCAGTTCCTGCTTCTTTTGTAATATATTTTTCGGCAATGGGCCACTCATTTTTAGGGTTCTGATATTTTCCTGGATCCCAAAACGCAACCTCTACAGATTCATTGACGGTTTGGCTTAGCCAACCACCATCCCAAAACATATAATCTATTTTACCATAATTTTTAAACAAAGTGGTAACTTGCTCATAAACTTCTTCTTTCATATCCCTGACATCAGCTTTATGCCAAGCTGCTGTTTTATATCCCCAAACATTAGGTTTGCAATCTTTTCCCGTGATGTCATAATACCCAGGATAACGCCAACTCATTGGAGAATAATATAATCCTACGTGCAATCCAGATGCACGAACTGCATCGGTATATTCTTTAATTAAATCGCGTCCAAGATCTACTTGACTATTCCAGCTAAAAGGGTGTTTGCTATTAAATAGGGCAAATCCATCGTGATGACGCGTAGTGAGTGCCATATATTTCATTCCTGCTTTTTTTGCTATATCTGTCCATTGTGCAGCATCAAATTTGGCTGCAGTAAAGCCTGTTAATGGATCCCTAGCTCGCCTTTGATAATATTCCTGACCCCAAGCCTCAGTATGTCTTACCCATTCCGATCCTTCTGGCATAGCTGAATAAACACCCCAATGAATAAACATTCCAAATTTATCATTAAGAAACCAATTCATTTTGTCATTAGGTAATTGCGAAACCCCTCCATCTTCCTTTAATATTCTTTCAGGAATTTTTACAAATTCTTGAATTTTTGGTACTGGAGCTTCACCCAAATAAGTTAATTCCACTTGATCGACAAACCCACTACCATTTCCTGTGGGATGAATAAATGATATCGTTAAATTATCAATAGAATAAGCTGTTTGAAAATCAAGACTTACTTTAGTATAAGCTGTTAAAGCACTGGAAACAGACATTTTTGCACCGCCATAATCACTTATTTGCATTTGAATTTCTTCGGCACCTGAATTTGTTTTTACAAAGGCTGAAATTCGATATAAACTATTGGGTTTTACTTTTGTCTCTTGTACTCCAAAAGCCCTTTCAGGACCAACTTGCAAAGCAAATTTCCCAGAAAATGCATCATTTGAAATACTGCAAAACTTGGTTCTCCAATTTTTCCAACCTGACATATCGCCTTTTTCAAAATCGGAATTTGTAATCAGATTTGTTTGGTCTTGTCCTTTAGCGCTATTGGATTGTCCAATTACATCAATTGGAATTAATAAAAGCACAAAACAAATTAAAAATGGATAAATGAGGTATTTTTTCATATTTTTTTGGTAAATTTTGATCATTTGATTTTCAGTAGTATCAGGGTATAATTGACTAGTGTTTATGAGATTTAAATCCTAAAATTTGATTTTATAATGTATTTAATTACTATTCTCAAAATTCTACTTTTTGACCTATTCTTTTTAATTAATCTAAATCTTGTTCTGAATTCTAATATCTTTTACTTCAAATCAATCCCATTCCATTTTGGATTGGGTTCTAGATTTTTGGTGTAATTTTTAGTTACCCAATCGTTCAATAATTTTTTTAACACTTCCAATTTTTCAGGTAATGCAGAAGCTAAATTTGTTGTTTCTCCAATATCTGATTTTAGATTATAGAGTTCATATGTATCTAGTTCTAAATCGTGAATTAGTTTAAAATCGCCTAAACGAATCGCACTCGAAGGATTACCTCCTTGATTTGAATAATGAGGATAATGCCAAAAAATAGGACGTTCATTTACTGATTTTACGCCTTCTAATACTGATTTTAAATTCATACCATCAATAGCAAGACTACTTTCAGAATTTGATGCATACGCCAAAATAGTGGGGAAAATATCAACTCCGGATACGGGAATATTGGTCACAATTCCTTTTTTTGATTGTGGTTTTTTGATGATAAATGGCACTCTAATTCCGCCTTCATACATCCAACCTTTGCCTTTTGAAAGTGGTAAATTGGAGGTAGAAGAACCCTCTGCTGTTGATAATCCTCCGTTGTCGGATATAAAAACTATCATAGTGTTGTCGTAATTACCTGCTTCTTTCAAATGCTGAATTAGTCTGCCCACATTGTCATCTAAAGCTTTAATCATTGCAGCATAAGTTGGATTGCCTTGTTTGATTCGTTCTTTGTAATTTTTTGAATTGCCAGTAGCAGTTCCCATCCAAGGTTGTGAAGCACCAAATTCTTGTTCTTCTTTAATACCTACTTTCTCTCTTTTTTGATTGTATAAAGCAATATCTTCTTCTTTGGCTTGTAATTTTGTGTGAACCAAATAATAAGACAAACACATAAATAGTGGTTTCTCTTTGTTGGATTTCAAAATCGCAATGGCTTCGTTGGTCAATCTCTCGGGCAAATATTCGCCCGCTGGACCGTCTTTTAGTCTTGGATTTCCATAAGGAGAAAAATAACCATTGCTGCCTTTAGAATGTTGTGGACCACCTGCACTCCAACCCCCAATGTTGATGTCATATCCTTGATTTTCAGGGTAAAATTCTTCTGTTTCACCCAAATGCCATTTGCCTAAAAATGCAGTCGCATAGCCTTTTTCTTTTAACGCTTCGGCAATCGTGGTTTCGCTCAATTTCATATCATATTCCGTATCTGGCACTACCCATCTATCGTTGGCAGTTGCGCCTATTTGTACTTTTCTCCCTTTTATCCAATCGGTAACACCTGTATTTACGGGGTATTTACCAGTTTGAAAACTAGAACGAGAGGGTGAACAAACCGGACAATTGGAATAGCCATTGGTAAAACGAGTAGCATTACTTGCCAATTTATCCAAATTTGGTGTATCGTAAAAACTGCTTCCATACGACCCAATGTCGGAATACCCTAAATCGTCAGCAATGATAAAAATCACGTTGGGTTGTTTTTTTTGGGTCGCAACGACAGCTGCTTTTTTCTGTGCACAGGAATTGAGTGTCAATGTAGCAACTACAACACAAAAAAGAGGTTTAAAAATTTTCATTTATATTGGTGTTTTAAATTAATTTTTGGTTTGAAAAACCCTTACATAATCTACATAAGC
>CAMAWK010000252.1 GCA_945861915.1 Flavobacterium psychrophilum
GCGGCATATAAAAACACTTCAATATCCAAAATATCAGAACCAGTGTGCATATGAATTCCCGCAATTTGCATTTTTGTATTTTCAACAATACGTACGATATGAGGTAATTGGTGAACAGAAATACCAAATTTACTATCGATATGTCCTACTGAAATATTAGCATTTCCGCCAGCCATCACATGCGGATTAATTCGGATACAAACAGGCACATTTGGATGTTTGGTTCCAAATTGTTCCAATATCGATAAATTGTCAATGTTGATTTGAACACCTAAAGCTGAAACTTCCTCAATTTCTTCTAATGAAACACCGTTTGGAGTGAAAAAGATTTGATCGGGAGAATAACCAGCATGAAGTCCCAGCTGCACTTCTTGAATGGAGACCGCATCTAAACAAGAGCCCATTTCTCGTAATAATTGAAGAATGGCAACATTCGACAACGCTTTCATGGCATAATTGATTCGTAACTTTTCTACTTTAGAAAAGGCATTGGTTAATCTTTTATATTGTGATTGGATTTTGTCTGCATCATAAACATATAATGGACTTCCAAATTGTTCCGCTAATTGTACTAAATCTTTCGCTTGCATTTTATTTCTTTTTTGACAAATTTATTACTCTTTGGCGGTTCTTACAAGAGTAAAACCGAAAACTAACAAAATATAACAAATTGTTTTAAAATAAACAAAATCGTATTATTTTAAGTTTTTTGTTTCAAATGGAAATAGTGGGTTGAAATTTGTAGAAAAGGTTTATTTTTGAATCCTATAGTTAAATATTCAGATAGAAAAATCAAATTTGTCAAAGAATTCAATTAAGTATTTAAATCAACTATTGTATAACTTGCCTAACTATAAAAAACCAATGAAAAAAGTATTAAAATCTATCTCACTTTCTGTCCTTTTTACACTAGGAGTAGTCTCAAATGTGTGTTCACAATCTTCGGTTCGCGATGAATTTCCTACACGAGATATGAAGGGTGTTCGCTATGAATATTTTACCAAAGAAGATTGGGATAGCTCTAATTATGCTTCACCAGAAGTGATGAAAGAATGGCAAGATCGCCGTTATGGCATGTTTATCACCTTTGGGATTACGTCCAAATTGAATAAAGATTTGTCGTGGGGCAGCATCCCGAATCGATATGCACCCGATGCACCGAGTATTATGGCAAACGGACAAAAACGCACCGAAAATTGGACGACTTGGGGCAATGATATGAAGCTAGAAAAGTATGATGCCAAAGAATGGGTGGCTATTGCCAAACGCGCAGGCTTTAAATATATGGTGGTTATTACCAAACATCACGAAGGGTTTCACATGTGGGATACTTCTTTTTCTGATTTTAAAATTACAAATACGCCTTTTGGTCGCGATTATCTCAAAGAATTAGTTGATGCTTGTCATGAAGCGAATATGCCCATCGGTTTTTACTTCGCTCAACGCGAATGGTACCATCCTGACTACCAACCATTAGATTTGAACAAAGTAAAAACAAATGGTTTGAAATGGAAATTGAACGAAGGCGAAACCAGTCCGTTAGGGTCAAGACACCCGATGTATTTAGACTATATGCGAAATGTAATCAAAGAGTTGTGTACCAAATATGGCAAAATAGATATGTGGTGGTGGGATGCCGTTTCTTGGGAAGGCATGTTTACCAAAGAAATGTGGGATGCTGAGAATGTAACTCGAATGATTCGAGATTTGCAACCCGGAATTGTAATAAACAACAGAGCATCGATACCGGGAGATTATGATACACCCGAAGGACATTTGGGTGCGTTTCAGGATTGGCGACCATGGGAAACCTGTATTCCTATTGCCGATGGTTGGAGTTATACGGGCAAACCAGCTCGTTCTTTTGAGCATTTATTACATTTGGTGGCTGGTGCTGCTTGTGGCAATGGGAATCTGTTACCTTCTTGGGGACCGCATTGGGATGGTGCATTTGATGAAGATCAAAAGAAAAGATTATTCGAGATTGGCGATTGGTTGCAATTAAATGGAGAATCTATTTATGGTACTCGTGGTGGTCCTTGGAAACCTACTTCGTGGGGCGGTGCAACTAAAAATGGGAATAAAGCCTATATTCATTTGTTTAAAAGACCAGCTGGGACGTTAGTTTTGCCCATTATACCCAATCGAAAAGTAGTTGGAGCAAAAATGTTGGTGGGTGGTGAGAAAGTTTTGTTTAAACAAAACAAAAAATTTCTTACTTTGACTATTCCAGGCAAAGAAACCATTGTGGGTGATTTGGTGGTAGAATTAACAATGAACGAATCGCTTGATGGTTTGCCATCTATTACTGTTGAGGAATTGGCTAGTAGTTTTGCTATTGATCAAGCGACTTATGGCAGTGTTATTTCTCGAAATGCCGCCGTGCAACTAAGTTCTAGGTCGGCAGAAATGCCAGTTGGTTCTGAAAATAATTTGGTAAAAGAAGATCAAATCAACCCTTTTGCCATAAAAACCAACTCAGAAGCAACTCCTTTTGCGGTGATTGATTTAGGAAAAGCAAAAAAAGTTACCGGTGTATTTGTGAAAAATGCAGAAAATACGGGAAACAAAATGGCAACCTTAAACATTAGTGTTTCTCTAGACGGGAAGGAGTGGAGCGAAGTATTGCAATCTAAAAAAGAGGAAAAAAGTTGGGAAGTAAAAATCACCAACTTTGTTTCTGGAGCTATGATTCCGGGACGACAGGTACGATTTATTCGATTGCAAACGCATCCAAAACAACCCGAAAGTTTGCAGTTGAAACAAGTGGAAGTTTGGGGGAAGTAGGTTTTGAGAATTGTTTCAATTCTTTACATTACAAAGTATGAACGAAGTTTCATTAGAATAACAAAAAAAGCCCTTGAAAATCACGTTCAAGGGCTTTAAATATTTAAAAATTGTGTGTTCTTTAAACTCCCGGTAAATCGCCTCCTTCTTTGGTTGGTAAATTAGAACTTCCCATTAAGTATAAATCGACTTGTCTGGCAGCTTCTCTACCTTCAGAGATGGCCCAAACGATTAACGATTGTCCACGACGCATATC
>CAMAWK010000253.1 GCA_945861915.1 Flavobacterium psychrophilum
TTTGAAAAATAGAATGAAATGGAAAATTTATTTGCTTACGGAACTTTAAAGGACAAAGAAATTCAGGAACGAATCTTTGGACGAATTTTAAAAGGAACTCCCGATCAATTAATTGGATATGTGATCAAAGACCTTCAAATTGAAGAAGAATTTGGCATTATTCAATATCCAATTATTACTGAAACCCAAAATATAGCAGAAAGTATTAGCGGAATCTGTTATCAACTAAGCCAACGAGAATTGGAACTAGCCGATACGTATGAAGGAATGCATTACAAACGCATCGAAGTTCGATTAGAATCCAATGAAATGGCTTGGACGTATACCGCCGTTGAATAAAAAACAAAACAGATTTTAAATCTGATATAAAAATTACAATGAACAGAATAAATCAAAAATTACAAGAAGACAAAAAAATACTTTCAATCTATTTTTCTGCTGGTTATCCCAGTTTGAACGACACGGTACAAATCATTCAGGATTTAGAAAAAAACGGTGTCGATATGATTGAAATCGGGTTGCCTTTTAGCGATCCATTAGCCGATGGACCCACTATTCAGGAGAGTTCCACTCAGGCATTGTATAACGGAATGACCACTGAAGTATTATTTAATCAATTAGCCGACATTCGAAAAACAGTTTCTATTCCGTTGATCATTATGGGTTATTTTAACCCGATGTTGCAATACGGAATGGAGAATTTCTGTAAAAAATGTGCCGAAATTGGTATAGATGGTCTCATTATTCCCGATTTACCTGTGGATGTGTATGCGCACGAATTCAAAGCTACTTTTGAGAAATATGGATTGATTAATGTTTTTCTCATAACGCCACAAACTTCCGAAGAACGCATTCGTTTTATTGATAGTGTTTCGGATGGGTTTATTTATATGGTGAGTTCGGCGAGTGTAACGGGTTCGCAATCGGGTTTTGGCAATACACAAGAAACCTATTTTAAACGAATAGCCAACATGAACCTTAAAAACCCACAAGTTGTTGGCTTTGGAATTAACAATGCCGAGACTTTTAACCAAGCCACGCAATTTGCCAAAGGAGCAATTATTGGCAGTGCTTTTATTCAAAACTTGACTAAAAATGGGGTTGAAAGTATTGTGAAATTTGTGAAAGGGATTCGATAAAAATAGTGCTATATAAAAAGGAAATAGCATGTTTTTAAAATTTAAAAGACTATTTATTTGATAATAAATAGACACTGGCATTTATCAGACAAAGCGACCCAATTTTGGGTGGATAAGTCTAATATCGTAAGACTTATTTATAAGTTGGTGGTCAGCTTAAAAACCAAAGAGCAGCCAACAGCGTTTAGAAATAAAACTAAACAGAAAATGATGGAACAAGAGTATAATGATAAAATCGGCAGAATAGAAAAAGAAACACAAGAAAGATTTGAAAAGATGTTTAATGATATTTATATACAATTCAGAGGCTTATCTTATTCAAAAGCCGAGTTATTTTTAGAGCACTTGAAAAGAACTTTAAAAATTGACAGTAGAATAAGTGGGCAAGGGTGGGAAGTACCTCCTACTGTGTAAAAAACTTACCCTCTTTAATATCTTTTATAATTTCTATACTTTTCTCTTTTGAGGATTTTAGGATATAAATTAAAGGGGATTTATGAATATTATTAAAATCATTTACTGACAAAAATTCATAAAATTCTATTTTATCTATAAATCTATTTTTAGGAAACTTAAAATAACAGTATATGAGTATTACGTTTTCTAAATCTTCTGTTATGGTTGTATCAACATAAGCTACTCCGTCAGGATAATAAGTTTTTATTTTTCCATTTATAATGGAATCTTTATTTAAATCTTCAGTATTCATAATTAAAAATTTAGAAACCAAAAGTAAGAATAAATTTTATAAATTGCTTTAAAAAATGGAAGATGAAAAACCAATAGAGGAAATTAAAACTTCAAAAAATAAATGGCTTCATCCAACGGATGAATACGGAAAAATGGAAAGAGGTAAAGTTTATGAATCACAAACTTATGAAAGCGGAATAAAAGAAAACAAAATAGAAGACTTTACAATAATCACAGAAATAAAAATTTATGGATAAGAGTATTGGTGTTGGTTTAATTGTAGGTTTAACTTTTGCTTCCTCACTTTATGTTTGGAATAATGAAAAGTTTAGTAGTATTCAAAAAACAATCTTATTAATTTGTATTGTTTTTCCACCTGCTCAATGGTTAGGAATTTTACTTGTTCTAGCTTACAATAATTATAAAGTAAACAATTCAACAGAAAAAATAACAGAAAGAAAAGTTGAACAATTAAAAGTTAATTTAGATAACTCAATTTCAAGCTTAAAAGATTTGAAAGAAAAAGGAATCTTAACAGATGAAGAATACAAAACCAAAGTTGCCAAAATAAACACAGAAAAAGAAGAACAGAGCCTAAAAAATTCTTTGGAATACAAACAGCTAAAAAGTTTACTTGATAGCGGAATCTTGACAAAAGAAGAGTTTGAAAATAAAATAAAGTTAATACAAAATGTTTCAGAATATATAACAGAAGTTAAAATAGAAAAATTAAATATTTACAAAATAGAAAACATTAGGACATTTAAAGATGGGATAATAGGGAGTTATATTTTATACCATAACGGAAATAATTTATATTTTTATGAAATTGAGAAAACCAAAAAAGTATTTATTTCCATTAATAAAAAAAGAATAAATTTCGATAATAGAGCTAAATTTATAGAATACGTTAAACAAAAACATTAAAAGAATATTTTAGAGAAATGGTATAAACGGCAGAAAAAACTAAATGGATTTCCCCCGCTAGCGCGAGCGTCACGCTCGTGCCCACAAAAAAATTAATTCAAATCTATTTCTAAAATGGTTTGGTCATTATTACCATAATTTCTTGCGCTACTGTATTTCCAATCAATAGCATCAGTAACAAAACCTGTTCCAATAGGATTATTGTGAATATAATTCAGTTTTTGTTCAAAAACTTTCAATGACCAAATTTCGATTGGATTGTTGTTTTGTTG
>CAMAWK010000254.1 GCA_945861915.1 Flavobacterium psychrophilum
GCTGGAGATAAAATACTATTTAAAAAAGGCGATACATTCGTTGGACAAATTTTAGTTTCCTATTCAGGTAGTTTGGGAGCCCCCATAATTTATGATAGTTACGGAACAGGTGATTTGCCTGTTCTTACTGCTAGTAATGGCAGTAATGGAATAGCTGACCCCTTAAGCACCATAAAAATAATTGGTAAACAATATTTGGAATTCCATAACCTTACAATCGAAAATGAGCGATTTGATGCTGAATCGGGTTCGCCCAATGACCAAGCCTACGGGATATATTATCAAAGTTTTAAAACATTACCTGCCTCTAAAAATTTTGAAGATGCCGTTTTGGCTAAATATTTTCGATTTTCAAACTTAGTGGTTCGAAATGTCTATTCTTTAGGAAGTGCCAATACTGATTTTGACTCTATTTATTCATCCGGGATTTATTTTATTGATGCTTTTGTCAATGATGTCATCATTGAAGATTGTTATTTTACAGATTTGGAACGAACAGGTGTTTGGTTGCGGAAATATGTTTCAGATGCTATTATTAGAAACAATAAATTTATTGATACAGGAGGTTCTGGAACAATCATGTCAGCAGCACGACGAGTGCTTTATGAAAATAACCTCATGCGTTTTACGGGTTCTGATTCTGACTCTAGAATGGTCAAAAGAGGTAGTGGTATGTGGGTTTTTAACTCAGATGATGTGGTGGCTCAGTATAATGTGTCTCAGCATGCTCGTGGAAGTGGAGATTCTTCGGGAATGCATGTAGATTACGGAAATTCAAATATTTTATTTCAATATAATTATTTAGAGGATTCTGCAGGCGGTTTTTGTGAAACCCTAGGCGAGAATGATAACATTATTTGGAGGTATAATGTGAGCGTAAACGAGGGGAATAAAAGCGGTGTAAATAGATTATTGTGGGTAAGTGATTACGCATATGTGCCACAGAAAAGTACTAATGTTTTCGTTTACAACAACACCATTTACCAAGGACTGAAATATCAAAACGTGATGGCAGATTCTAAAATTAGTTTAAAAGCTACCTCCTTTAATTTTTTAAACAATATTATTTATTTAGAACCCTCTGCACAACTTGGTTTAATTGATTATTTATTAGATGTAAATACCCGAAATTTTGCTAAGAATGTTATGTTTGGTGGAGCAATTAGAACCAATTTTAAAGATTTAGATGCTACCAAAATAGTAACAGATCCAAAATTTTTTGATTCAGGCAGAAGGCATTTTTCAGGTTACAAATTGATGACATCAAGTCCAGCATTAGGTGCTGCTCTTTCTTTTGTTGAACCCGTTTTTCCACAAGCGGGAATAGGGATTTTTGCTTCAATTACATCCAATGCTACAAAAGATATTTTTGGCAATCCAGTGAATTTGACAACTGCAACCAATATTGGGGCATATAACGGTTCGGGAGAAACAATTCAACCCAACAAACAAACCTATGAAGCTGAATCAGCCACTATTGTTGGAGGAACTGAAATTAATTGTGTGAATGCTTCGGGTACAAAAGCGGTTAATGTTGAAGCTAACGGAAAGTCATTAACGTTCAATGCGGTAAATGTTCCTGCTTCTGAGCTTTATTTTATAAAAGTTTTTTATGCTAATCCTTTGAAATCTAATTTGAAGCTAACTGTTAATGATAGTGCCGCTGTAACGATTTTGTTACCGAATTCAGATAAATATTGTTATGAGTTAGGTAATCCAACGTATTTTCCAATTTTGAAAAATTTGAATGCAGGAAACAATGCTATTAAATTTGAAAATGGAATTATAGACAAGATTGAATTACTCTCAGTTACAGAGGCGTCATTAAGTGTGAATGATGCTTTTATTTTGGATAAATCGTCTGCTTTTTTAGAAAAAACACTTTTATCTTCAGACGATTCAATAAAGTTAGTAGTGGATAAAAAAATAGAATATCAAAATGCTGAAATTTCAGTATATGATATTGCAGGCAGATTGTTGAGCAAAAAAGATTATTCTGCCTCTGAAGAAATCAAACTAACAACTTCTAACATAGGAAAAGGAGTCAAAATAGTTACAGCACAAGTAGGGAACTATTTCTTTGTTGATAAAATTATAGTGCAATAGAACGTTAAAAGTTAATTTTTAATTCTAAAAATGGCTGTGATAGTTTTACTATTTACAGCCATTTTTTATAAATTTTAATTTAAAAAACAAAGAAAAAAAATTAGGAATCCCTCAAGTAAATATTGCTTTTAGTTTTTAAACTTTAAACTAAAACTGTACTTTTGTTCAAAACTCATTACAATGGCAGGAAATAGTTACGGAACTTTATATCGAATAACCACTTTTGGTGAATCACATGGCGAAGCCTTGGGCGGAATAATTGACGGTTGTCCGTCAGGAATTACATTAGATTTTGAGGCGATTCAACTTGAAATGTCACGCAGAAAACCGGGTCAATCAGCCATTGTAACTCAAAGAAAAGAACCAGACGATGTTCAATTTTTATCAGGTATTTTTGAAGGTAAAACAACGGGAATGCCAATAGGTTTTGTAATCCCAAATACAAATCAAAAATCGGATGATTATTCACATATCAAAGATAATTACAGACCGAGTCATGCCGATTATGTGTACGACCAAAAATACGGACTTCGAGATTATCGAGGAGGCGGACGAAGTTCAGCTCGTGAAACTGCCAGTAGAGTGGTGGCTGGAGCTATCGCAAAACAAATACTACCTACTATTTCTATTCATGCTTATGTTTCTTCAGTAGGACCAATAACCATGGATAAACCCTACCAAGAATTAGATTTTTCAAAAACGGAAACGAATCCAGTTCGCTGTCCAGACGAGGCCTCGGCAGCGATTATGGAAGAATATATTCGGGATATTAGAAAACAAGGCGATACTATCGGGGGAACTGTTAGTTGTGTTATAAAAAACGTTCCTATTGGTTTAGGAGAGCCTGTTTTTGATAAATTACATGCCGAATTAGGAAAAGCCATGTTGTCCATTAACGCAGTAAAAGG